>CAMJKR010000166.1 GCA_946406415.1 uncultured Selenomonadales bacterium
GCTGCATAAAAAATTTTCCAGCCGTCAAGTAACATTTTTGCCGCAACGTACATGTCCTCGCAAAGTGGCACGTTTGACGGGAAACCGCCGACATTTTGCAAAGCCGTCACGCGATACGCCGCAAATGAATTCGACGCGAACGGTGTTTTTATACCGTAAATTTTTCTGTCGTCTAAGGAACGCAACTGACTTTCCGCAGGATAATTGAACGCCCGCAAAATTGCCGCCTCGTTCGTGGCGTTTAAGTGCGGAAGTTGTCGCCCGTATGACAAGCCAACCGATTTATCCGCGTCGAAAATTTTTACCAGTTTGGCAAGTGATTCGTCGTCATGGAGTAATACATCTTGCGTTAAAAAAATTACCACGTCGAGCGGCAAAATTTTTTCCAATGCAAATTGTCGCGTCGCCCCGTGATTAAAATTTTTGCGAGGTGTCGTCAAGACTTCCAAGCCGAAATTTTTCGCAAGCTTAGCCGTGTCGTCCGTTGATTGCGAGTCCACGATTAATTTTTTTGTCGATAACGTCTGCGCGGCAATTTGTTCAAGCAAAGTTTGAAATTGTTCGCCCGCGTTTAGCGTCGGGATTATCAAGCCGCAATTCATCAATCTTTCCTCGTTGCCTTCATTGCCAATTTATTTTTGTACATGTCCGCATCTGCCCGCTTGAAAACTTCCTCCGCAGTCTTATCGCGCAATTCGTCGTAGTAGGCAACACCGACCGCCGCCGAAACTTTTTCCCACGCCTCAAGCTTTTTATTCGATTGCAATTCGTCAATCTTGCCTCTTATGTTTTTGATAAGCTCCACAGTATGCGAAAGATTTTCCGCGTCAATCACTGCAACAAATTCATCGCCGCCGACGCGATAAATATTTTCCTCGCCGAAAACCGAACATGCCAACTTGCCCGCGTTAATCAAATACTCGTTGCCGCGTTCGTGCCCGTAGGTGTCGTTGACGCGCTTTAAAAAGTTTATGTCAATCATAATTATCGCGAACGCCGCCTTGCCATTAGCAATTTCCGCGTCGAATTGAGCCGTTCTCTTAACGTAAGCAGTTTTATTTTTAAGCCCCGTCAACGAATCAGTGTGCGCTAATTTGTCCATTACGGCGACTTCGATTTTAGCCTTGCGCAAGTTTTCAAAAGAGTGCATACTGTCCGCCGTCGTCTTCAGGAAAGCGGAATAAAGATTTTCTATTTCGTCGTGCGTTTTTATATCTAAGCTACGCATGTGTTTGATATTATGTTCGCGAGCCGCGTCGCTGTCGTAGGCAAAATTTCGGGCGCAATAAGCCATAGTGTTAACGGGCAAAATAATATTATTTTCGACAAACGTTAAGACGAGCGCGAAGATAAAAATCAACGCACCAGAAAACAGCGCGATAACTTTAGCGATAAACATTCTGCCGTAATCGTGAAGAATTTCCATAGAAAAATCAATGCCCGCGTAGCAAACGCATTTGCCGGTACTGCTATAGACGGGCTTATAAATTGTCAGCAGGTAGCCGTATTTGTCGTCGTTTATAATCGGTCTTATCGGTCTGCCGGCAAGCAAATCGGGCAAAAGTTCTTCAAAGGACTCGTCAAATTCTTCAATAGAGCCGGGCGCAGAGGCTTCAATGGTAGCCGTATTCAAATCAAAGACGACGTGACAGCCGTCCTCCATAATTTTGTAGACGTATAAAAATCTTATATCGGAATTGCTTGCGCGGATTTTGTAAAGTTCCCTCTCAACTTCCTTGTAACCTTCCGCTTGATAGCCCTTTTCTAAAAATTCGTTGACGCGCTTGGGATTAATTTCGTTCACGACCATTGAAATTATTCCGTCGGCAATTCTCTGGCGGTCTTCTATGATTGAGTCTTGGTAAGTCTTGTAACTTATGGCGGAAATAAAAAATGCAATGATAACCGTGATTACCATAAGTGTAGCAATCATTTTCGTGCGCAATGAACGATGAAATTTACTTTCCGTGCTAATTGCCTGACGCATTTTTTCAGAGACGGGAGCTTGCATTTTGCCCAGCGACTTGAATTTTTCTTTGATGTCGGGCGGAATAAATTTCAGCGCAAAGAAACTAATCATAATCGAAAAAGTTTTATCGGGCATTTCAACGTAAAAATGGTCTAGGAAATGATCCCAAATTTTCGGCATATAATTCAAAGAGCTGAACGAATTGGATAGGCTCAACATTTCCTCGATAATCGTGCTGTTGACGCTCGTTAAAAGAACGGTCGCGGGGATTGTCCAGAGGATTTTCGGGAATTTTTCGTAATAGCCCTTGCTAGCGAGGAATGCCGTTAACGCCGCAATCAAAACGCTGACCATGCCATAAAAAATTTCTTCCGTGTCGAACAGCGCACCAATTAAATTCGTGAAGAAACCAACCGCAATGCCCGGAACGTAGCCGCCCAATGCCGCAATAAAAATCGTGCCTATCGAGTCGAGGAAAATCGACAGATTAAAACTACTCGTGATGGCAACGCCGATAACGTTTAAAATCATTCCTGCCGCGCAGATTGCCGCGAGTTTAAAGAAAGTTTTATCAAACTTAATATCCATGCTTGTATATCCTTATAAAATTTTTGCGCAGATTATATCACGAAAAATTATTATCAACAATTAGCGGCGTTGCAAAAAAATTTTTCTGGTGTTATAACTAAGCCAAAATCTAAAGGAGAAATTGACATGAAAAAAATAATCGCAGTGGACGGACCCGCCGGCGCAGGCAAAAGTACCGTTTCAAAAATCGTCGCGGCTCGGCTCGGCTACACTTACATTGATACGGGCGCAATGTACAGAGCGGTCGCTTTAAAAGTTTTGGAGAGCGGCAAGCCCGTCGAAGAGGTTACAGGCGACATTGAAATTAAATTGGACGAGGCGGGGAAAGTTTTTCTTGACGGGCGCGAAGTCACTAAAGAAATCCGCACGCCCGAAGTAAGTCGCGGGGCGTCTGACGTGGCAAAGTTCGGCTTCGTTCGTAAAAAGTTAACGGAACTGCAACGGGAAATGGCAACTCAAGGCTCGGTTATCATGGACGGGCGCGACATTGGCACGCAAGTTTTGCCGAACGCCGATTTAAAAATATTTTTGACGGCAACGGTTGAGGAACGGGCGCGGCGGCGTTTCGAGGAGCTTAAAGCAAAAAATTTCGCGGCGGACTTTGAACAGATAAAAAAAGAAATTTCCCTGCGCGATAAACAAGACTCGGAGCGGGAAATCGCGCCGTTAAAAATGGCAGAAGACGCCGTACTTTTAGATACGACAAATTTGACGATTGAACAGGTCGTTGCGGAAATTTTGCGCCTCGCTCAAACATAAAAAACATACGGCTCAGCAATATTGGTGGTCAAAGTGAATTATCGCCCTGTCGTCGGCGTGCAACTCAATTAATCGCCGCTGAAAATTTTTTCTAAGTTCGCGGTCTGTCATTAAAAAATTCCACGGAACAGCCACGTCGAAAATTAACTTCCTGCCCGTCTTATACGGCACAACTCTAAAATCGTGCAAAGACAGCCGCGTATCAATCTCCGCCAAAATTTTTTCGGCAAGTTCTTTGTGTTCGTCGAAACTTTTATCGCCTTGAACAACGGGGTCAACGTGGAGCGTTGCGGAAATTCCAAATGTCGATTGAAGTTTTCGTTCCAGCCCGTCAATAATTTCGTGCGCTTCCAAAAGTTTCAACGTCGCGGGCATTTCAACGTGCAAGGAAACAAAAATATTCTTCGCGCCGTAGTTGTGTATAATCAGGTCGTGGACGCCCAAAACTTCGGGCGCGTCCGTGACAATTTTTTTTATGCCGTCAATCAGCTCTTGATTCGGGCGGACGCCGAGCAGAGGATTTAAAATTTCTTTCAACGCGGTAAAGCCGCCGCGCAAGATAAATGCCGACACGAACACGCCCGCGCCGCCGTCAATGTTCACGCCTAAATTTATCCACGTGACGACGGAAATCATAACGACGGAAGTTGCGAGGCAATCAGTAAAGCTATCGAGTGCCGCCGCGTTCAATGCCGCCGAATTTATTTTGCGCGCCACATATCGATAAAAAATTCCCAAGAAAAATTTCGCGGCAACGGATAATCCCAATACAAGCAAAGTGATTCGGTCGACGTTTAAAATTTCGGGCGTCATAATTTTTTCGACAGATGAGTAAAGAAGTTTTGCGCCAACCAAAATCATGCCCGCCGCCACGAAAAGTCCGGCGAGATATTCTGCGCGTCCGTGCCCAAAAGGATGTTCTTCATCGGGCGGCTTGGCAGATATTTTAAAACCCGCCAGCATAATCGCGGAGGTGCCGACGTCGGAAAGATTGTTAAAGGCATCGGCAATAATCGAAATCGCGCCGCTCATCAACCCGATAATCAGCTTAACGCCACTCAACAAAATGTTAACGCAAATGCCCGCGCCGCTTACGAATTGCCCAAAACCCTCGCGCGTTTTAAAAAATTTTTTCCAAAACATTGAACAGCTTACAATTCTCCTCTCGTGAACAGATTGCCGACAACGTGACGTTGCATCCAGTTGACACGCCGCGCCGGTACGCAACGCATGCGCATTGCTAGTTTATTAAAAAATTTTTTCCAAAGAGTCAAACAGCAGAAGATTTTCTTCACGTGAACGGATTGCCGAACGCAAATAATTTTCGTCGAGTCCGGCAAAGTTCACGCAACTTCTCAGCAAAATTTTTTCCCGACGCAATTCAGCTAAAATTTTTTCGGCTTGCTCATGTTTGAACAGGACAAAATTAACCGTCGGCGGAAAAACTTGTACGCCGCGCAGATTGTTTAGCCGTTCGACGAAAAATTTTTTCTCCGGCTCAAGCCAAGCGCGAGTTCGTTGTAAAAAATTTTTATCGGATAATGCCGCGACGCCCGCCTTTTGCGCCAGAAAATTTACGTTCCAAACGTCCTTTGACAAATTCAATCGCGCCGCTAAATTTTCTTCGACGACTGCAAAACCCAATCGCAAGCCCGGTATCGCGAAAATTTTCGTAAGCGACTGCACTACTGAAATTTTTTTCGAGACAAATTTTCTAACAGATTCAACGTCGAGGAAATCAATAAAGGACTCGTCGACGATAACGTTTGCAACTTCTGCTAGTTGTAAAATTTTTTCCGCCGAGATTAAATTGCCCGTCGGATTGTTCGGACGACCGATTATCACGCAATCTTTAGAAGTCACTTCTAGCTTGTCAACGTCGAGTGAAAAATTTTCTGCCGCGTTCGTAAAGAAATATTTCACGTCGCAACGAGCCGCCCTAGCTGCCCGCTCATATTCTGAAAAACTCGGCACCGGAATTACGACACGAGCAGGGCGCATTACGTTGAGATAAAGATAAAAAAATTCCGCCGCGCCGTTGAGTACGACTAAATTTTTTTCTGCCACGTCGTAGCGTTGGGAAATGGCGCGTTTAAGTTCAGCGGCATTCGGGTCGGGATAATTCACCACGCCGCGCAGATTTTCCGTTAATGTTTGCAAAATTTTATCAGACAAGCCGAGTGGATTTATATTCGCGCTGAAGTCCAGCCAATCGCCCAAAAACTTGCCCGCCGCGTCATAGACTTGCCCGCCGTGTTCGTAGCGTTCCAAAGTTTTTATCTGCTACTTAAAACATAGTCAAAACTATGTCAAGATGAATAGGACAGACCTCGCGATTCTGTCTTACTGCTTCTTTGTGTCCGTCTTCGCCGTAGCTACCGACGTTTGCTTAGGGGCTGTTGGTAAATTAAAAATGAATAGCGAAAGCAGCTAACAGAACGAAA
>CAMJKR010000167.1 GCA_946406415.1 uncultured Selenomonadales bacterium
AACAACTTTAGCAATCCTAGCGTTAATAATCATGCGGCGGCAGAGTTTGCACGGCTCGCCCGAAGCATTGGAGCCGTCCGCGCAATTCACGCCCGCTATATAAATCGTTGCGCCCTCCATTTTATTTGGATCGGCGTTTATAATCGCGTTTTGTTCGGCGTGCACTGCAACGCAAAGTTCGTAGCGTTCACCTTTTGGCACGTGCAGACGTTCGCGCTCGCAAATGCCGCTGTCTATGCAATTAACCTCGCCGCGTGGTGCTCCGTTGTAACCTGTGCTGATTATAATTTTGTCCTTGACGATAATCGCGCCGTAGCGTCGACGCAAACAAGTTGCTCTTTTGCCGACTTCGCGGGCTATATTCAGAAAATATTCGTCCCAATCGGGACGCATATGTTTTTCGTTCATAATTAATTCTCCCGAAAATTTTTAGTGATTATTATGTAAGGCTTACGTTAATCGACAGGCTCAAATTTTTTTATCAACAGTTCCTCGACGAGTGCCAAAATATTTTCGTGAATATCAGTTGTACTCCGCGCAAAATTTTTATCGGCGCACGGAACAACTTTCCAGTCAAATTTCTGCGCGATTTCTTTATAGACGTTGTAAATTTTGTTCATGTAGTCGGCGTCGCTCTCGTGAATATCCTCGCGTCCGCGTTCCCTGCGAAGAATTGCGCTAATTGCGGGCGGCATATCCAAAAAAATCGTCATATCGGGGCGCGGCAACTTGAAACGTTCATATTCCAAATCGTCCAGCCACGTCAAAAATTTCGTGCGGTCGGTTTTCTTTTTGAACTTAGCCGCCTGATACGCCATATTAGAGCCAACATAACGGTCGCTCAAAACTAAGCCGCCGCTCTCATAAAAATCTTTCCACTCGCCAAAACCCGCAAATCTATCGACGGCATAAAAAGCCGCCGCCGCATAGGGGTTGACAGCCTCCGCGTCGCCTCCGAAATCCCCGCGCAAATACATTTTAATCAACGCGGAAGATTCGGATTCATAGTTGGGGAAGCTAACGCGCCTCACATTGCCTTCTAAATCGCGCAAACGTTCGTAAAGTTTTTTCGTCTGCGTTGCCTTGCCTGAACCGTCTGAACCTTCGATAACTACCAACTTGCCCATAAACTGTGCACCCCCTGTTTTTAGTAATTAGCTGTGAGCTGTTAGTGATTAGAAAAAACTATTTTTGCTGAAAGTGATTGTATAAATTAGACAAGCCGCAAATTTTTCCTGCAAAAAAGAACCGCCCGACTTTTAATCGAGCGGCTCTTTTCGGTCAAAAAATTTTTTTTTACAGCGGCTGTTTACAAAAATCAATGAATGCCTGCGCCGCTTTCGAGACGTATTTTTCTTTTTTCCACGCTAAGCCAATGTCGACGAATATCGGCTCGTAAAACGGGATTGCTTTAATGTCTGTCGAATGGGCACATATAAAATCCAACAGAAATGCTATTCCGACTTTGTGCGCGACAAGTCCTTTTATCGTGACGATTTGCCCCGACTCAAGCACGGTGCGCGGCGAAATTTTCAGCGCAGTCAATTTACTTTGAACGACTTCGCGCAAATAGGAGCCTTCCTTCATCATGATTAAATCGGAGGCGGCTATATCCGCAGGCTTTATGTTTATTTTTCTAGCGAGCGGACTATTTTGCGCCACGCAAACCATTAGCTGATTGCGGCTCATTTTTAGCACATTTAGATTTGGCGTTAGCGGCGGGACAAGTATAATCCCAAAGTCGAGTTCGTCGCTTTCCAACTTTTCGCGAATAGTCAGCGAGCCTTCCTCGTAAAGTAGCACGTCAAGATTTGGGTGCAGGTGCCGGAAGCCGGAAAAAACTTTCGGGAAAAGATACGCGCCCATCATCGGCGGGATTCCGATTTTAATTGTGCCCTTCTGCAACTGTTTGTAGTCGTTGACTTCTAAAATTGCGTCGTCGATATTGCGCAACGCGATTTCGATTCGCTTGAGAAAAACTTTGCCTTCGGGCGTCAAGGTCAGTTGTTTTTGACTGCGGTCGAAAAGTTGAACATCTAATTCCGTCTCTAATTTTTTTATCGCGACGGTGATATTTGGTTGTGAAACTCGAAGTCTCTGCGCGGCACGTGTAATATTTTTCAAACGGCTTGCCATCTGAAAATACTCAAGTTGCCTTAGCTCCATTTGAACCACTTCCTTTATTGTATAACCCCAAAAATTTTTATATAATAACTCTAATTTATATTGTACACCGTAAAGATTAACCTTGCAATGCAAAATTTTCGGAGGCGGGCAAATGTGCTTGAGCTTGTAAACGTGGAAAAAATTTTCGGAACAGTGCGAGCGGTAGATAATTTAAGTTTTACGATTGAACGCGGCGAAGTCTTTGGGCTTTTAGGTAAGAACGGCGCGGGCAAAACCACTACGATTAAAATGTTGACGCTCCAATTAAAACCGACGGCGGGCGAAATTTTTTACGAGGGGCGAGCCATTCACGGCAACGAAATTTTTATCAAAAGTTTGCTGGGATTGGTGCCGCAACATTTGAACTTTGACCAAGATTTGACGGTTGAGGAAAATTTGGAATTGCACGCGAGACTACACCACCTAAAAAATTTTGAACGGCGCGAGCGCATTGACGAGCTATTAAAATTCGTGGAGCTGGAAAGAGTTCGCAAATCTTTTATACGTGAATTATCGGGCGGCATGAAACGACGTTTGTTAATTATCCGTGCATTGATTCATCGACCGAAAATCTTATTCTTAGACGAACCGACCGTTGCACTTGACCCGCAAGTCCGCCATAAAATTTGGACGTTGATAAAAAATTTAAAGGCGCAGGGAATTACAATCGTGTTGACGACGCATTATATAGAAGAGGCAGAATTTCTTTGTGACCGCGTGGCAATTCTAAATCGCGGAAAGTTGGTTGCGCTTGACACGACAGAAAATCTCTGCGCGGGCAAATCTTTAGAAGAAATTTTTATCCAGCTTACAAAATAAAAAATTCCCCTCCAAATCGGAAGGGGATTTTTTTACGGTTGTATGACTGGGAAGACGCCCAAATTTTTTAGCCAAATGCTTTTGTCGTAAACGGCTTTGATTGATTCGCGTAGTGCGTCGTCGCCGGCGTCGGTTTCCAAGTCGAAGAAAAAAATATACGCGCCTAAAATCGTTCGAGCGGGGCGAGATTCAATCCGTGTCATGTTCACGCCGCGTTTAGCAAATTCGTTAAGCACGTCGCAAAGTGAACCTGCGCGGGAGCCGTCAATTTGGCAGATAATCAAAACTTTATCGCCGTCGAAATGCTCAATCAGCGCGGCGTCGCGTGGACGATATGTTATTTCAAAAAAGCGCGTGGAATTGTTCGGATTGTCTTGAATATCTTTTGCGGCGATTGTCAATCCGTTTAACTTGCCGGCGCGTTCGGTGCAGATTGCGGCAAAATTTTCGTCGGAATTAGCAACAAGTTCAGCGGCGCGGGCGGTTGAAGTCGTCGCGACAATTTCGGCGTCGGGGAAATTTTTATGCAAGAACTTCCTGCACTGCGCAAGCGGTTGCGTGTGCGAAAAGATTTTTCTAACGTCCCGAACGTCGACGAGCGGTTTTGTCATCAAAAAGTTTTTCACTTGCCAAACGAGTTCGCGCGAAATTGTCAACGTGTCACTTCTTGCCAGCGTGTCGAGCGTGATATTTATCGAGCCTTCCAAAGAATTTTCTACGGGAACTAATCCCGCGTCTAATCTCCGTTCTTTAACTGCCGTCAATACGTCGAAGATGTCCGCGCAGATTTCCAACTTAAAATCTTCCCGTAAAAATTTTTTCAGCCAAAGTGCCGCCTCCTCCGAGTGCGTGCCCTTCGGTCCTAAGATTCCCAACGTTTTCATTTCAATCACCAAACTTTAATTTGCTTAATTCGGGGAAGAGGTCGCCGATTGATTGCGAAAGTTCTTTGGGCTTAAGCAAGTCAATCACCGGTTGCATCACGCGGAAAAATTCTTCGTCATCTTGCAACAACGCCAGAATTGCCGCAGTGTTCGCCGCGTCGGCAAGTGCTGTGTGTTGCGTACCCTCAAAGTCCCGATTCATTGCGCCGATTGCGTGTTTTAATGCTAAGCTACTGTGCAAACCGATTCTATCATCAAATGCCTTTTGCAAATCCCGCCATTGCCGCTCCAATTTGGAAACGTCGTAATTTGGAATTTTAAATCGGCATTCGTCGCGCAGTTGATTTATATCGGAATTGCTCCACGAGTAAAGCCGCATGTCCCACGTACCTATCCAATCCATAAACTCTTGGAAAGCCTGTTGGAACGTCGGCTTATCGGCAACAGTTTCTTGCGTTATCCCCGTCAATTTTGTTATGTGCTTGGTTATTTCGCCGTATTCGGGCTTGACGTAGCATTGAAATTCGTCGACCATGTTGTAATCGTCGTCGAGCTTGACTGCGCCAATTTCTATAACCTCGTCTGTTGTGTACTTGCGCACATCTTTAAAACTTTTGCTGACGGGATTCATTTCCAAATCAATCACTATGTGAACCAAAATTTTTAACCTCCTCATTCCTAATTCCTAGTTCCCAGTTCCTAATTCCTAATTGATTGAAAATATCCTGCCAAATTTTCTATGTGTTAACCTCCTCAAGTAACGTAAGATATGATTCGTAACGTTCACGCAAAATTTCTCCGCGCTCGACTGCAGCTTTAACGCCGCAATCTGGCTCGTGGCTGTGACTGCAACCATTTAAAAATTTACAGCTCGCCGCGAAGGGCGCGAATTCTTTAAAGCAATGCCACAAAGTTTTTTTATCAATTCCCGCCTCCGTCAAGTCAACTGCACTAAATCCCGGCGTATCGACTAAAAAGCCGCCGCCAAATTCTATCAGCTCGGATATTCGCGTTGTGTGCTTGCCGCGCAAAATTTTTTCGCTGACTTTACCGACTTTAAGCTTTAAATTTTTATCGACGGCGTTAAGTAGTGAAGATTTCCCAACGCCGCTTGGACCCGCAAAAACCGTTACACCGGACGCCAAAATTTTTTTAAGCTCTTCGACGCCTGCGCCCGTTATCGTCGACGTTCGCAAAATTTTATACAGCGGCTCATATTCCGATAAAAAAATTTCTTCCGTTGACAAGTCGATTTTGTTTACGCAAATTATTATTTCGGCAAGCGCGGATTTTTCTGCCAAAACTAAAAAGCGATTCAGCAGGAGCGGATGCAATTTCGGCGCGTCAACTGCGAACGTTAAAATCACTCTGTCGACGTTGGCTATCGAAGGGCGTATCAAAATATTTCGGCGCGACTGAATACTTTCAATCACGCCGCTTTTATCTTTCAATCTCGAAATTTCCACGAAGTCCCCGACATAAACCGCGCTCCCAACTTTTTTATCCCGCTTTAGAAGTCCGCGCAGTTTGCATGGGATAATTTCCTCGCCGACTCTCACGAAAAAGAAACTGTTATAAAATTTTATTACTCGTCCGATTTCTGCCATGTTATCGTTCCTTAGCCTGGTCGCCTTCACGGCTCGGCACGTCATTTTGAATTGGACTATCCGGAAAATCATTTGATTGCGGCGTTTCGGGTTCGCGAACGGGCTCCGGAGCGGGTTCCGGCTCTCGAACTTCTGCACGGCGGGCAATTACCAAATCAACATAAGTACCAAGTTCAACTTCAGAATCAGCCGAAGGATATTGCGCAACAACAGTGCCTTCCGCTTGCGTGCTGTCTTGATAAGAAACGGTTCCGACGTGAA
>CAMJKR010000168.1 GCA_946406415.1 uncultured Selenomonadales bacterium
GCGATGAATACGTTGATATCGTTGCGTCCGAAAAGAACGGTAATCAGACAATCCGTATGGAAGACGTTTGCCGGTCGCATAGTATTTGGTTAGACCCGATTGACGCGCCGAAGGAATTGTACAAGTGGCGTTTGCGTATCCAGAAAGCTATTGCGTGGGCGTACCTGAACGACTGTGTACCTGCGATGATGACGCTGACAATTTACCACAGGTGGAATAATCTTGATGGTGCTATGAGGGTTTTGCAAAAGTCTTGGGACGAGTTTTTGGTCTCCGGGCGTCCCGCTTTGCGTCGGCAGACTGCAATGGGTTTGGTCGGGAATATCCGCCGACTTGAAATCACAATAAACGACGGCGATGAAAATTTTGACAAAGATGGTAAGCCGAAGACTAATGACAAAGATGGTAAGCCGAAGACTAATGCTGGATGGCATCCGCACTTCCATGTGTTGCTGTTTGTGCCGAAGGGTAAATTTGGAACGTTATCTGATATGGAAGCTCAAATGAAGAAGGACTGGGTCGAAATCGTCGCCGCTCAGTTCCGCGCTGAATTCAACGAAGAAATTCCCGCATCGTTTTTGCCCGCTCTTGAGGCGCACGGGTTGTATTTGAGCCGCTACAACAAAGGTGAACGTAAAGGTGAACTCCGCCCCGTTAAGGATAGCAGGTATCTCGACAAAATTTATGGTTATGACCCGATTAACGTTTATGGCGGTGATAAGGAAATCTCTGCGAACTCGTTTAAGAATAGCAAGATTCCGTTTGATTTGCTCCGCGAAATCACCGCTGCTAATGTTGATTTATGGTGCGAGTATGCTATTGCTACGAAAGGTAAGGCGGCTTTGCGAATTTCCAAACCACTTGCCAAGAAAATCAACGATTATTTCGCCGCGCACCCCGACAAAGACCCGATTCCGAAAGATTTGCCGCCGAGTAAAGTCGTCGCGCATTTGGAGGCAACGATTTACCGCCTGTTTTACCGCAATTTCCTGATTCCACAACTTAAAGCGAAAGCCGCTGAAGGTTTTGAAGCGTTGCGTAGCTGGGTAAAAGATAAGATGGTTGAGTTGGGCGTCTCCGCTCTTTGTGACGACCCGACTGCTTTGCCGCGTCCCCCTAATTCTGTCGACGACCTTTTGTATAAAAAAATACTTCCCGTGTAATGCCGGTAGTGTGAAAATAGAAAAGACTAATTGATATTTGATATCATTAACTACTTTCAAAAAATTATATATTTGAGAGTCTGTTTGCTGTTGATTTTTTTAGAATTTTAGTAGTTCACGCCAACAAAGACTGAAATATACTGAATTTGCTAAAAGAAAAAACCCCAGCTTGCGCCGAGGCTCTATTTGCTATTCTTTTTTTCCAGATACTACTTTTGAACGAGTTTAGAACCACTGATTTTGTAAGAGTCGCCATTAATGTTGAAAGAATTACTCTTGGAAACGCCGTTGAAGATAACCGAGCCTCCACCGTCAATGGAAAGTGTAAGGTTGCTGTTCTTGAAGGAAGAACTGGTAAAGGTGCCGCCCGCTTTGCCGTCAGACTTGAGAATAGTCAGCAAGTCACCGCTTTGGTAGTCAAAAATCGTATCTGTGCCTTCGCCGGGCTTGTAGATAAATGTGTCGTTACCAGCACCGCCGTAAAGCGAATCATTACCGGCTCCGCCCCACAGGCTATCATTACCATTGCCGCCAACTAACGTATCTTTGCCTTTGTTGCCATAGATTACGTCATTTCCTGCGCCGCCGTTTATCGAGTCGTTACTAGAGCCGCCAGAGAGAGAATCGGCACCCGCTCCGCCATTAAGTTTGATGTTAGAGCCACGAGCGGTAATGGTGTCGGAACTGCTACTGCCCGTTATTGTCGCCTTCTTGTAATCGGAAGCAAAATCAAATTCGTAACTGCCGCTGACTGTCACCTTATTAGAAAGCGCAGAGTTTTTCAAGATGATGACATTGTCGCTAACAGAAAGTCCGCTCTTCGATTTTGCTCCCTTAACAGTCGCTAGAGTATTTGTAGCAGATGTTTTAGAGTAAGTGATAGACTTTGAATTGGTTGCCAGAGAGTAACCCGCCGAAGAGGTCTGCTTATAGGTCGCAGTGGAATTGCTGTAACTCCAGGCATTTTTCGTAGTTGACTTGGAAACATCGGAACCAAGTTTGAGAGTGTAACCGTCGCCGCTGAGAGTAATTTTACTGGTACCGAGTGAAGCTTTGGACACAGTAATAACTTTATCGTTGACTTTAAGACCTTTAATGGACTTAACGCCCTTAACAGTGGCTAAAGTTGTGGTGGCTTTCTTCGAGTAGGTGATAGATTTTGAATCGCTCGCCAAAGTGTAGCCGGCAGTCGAAGTACCTTTATAAGTAGCGGTAGTTGATTTGAGAGACCACGCAGCATTTTTAACCGTCGGTTTGGTAACGTTACTGCCGAGTTTGAGAGTATAGCCGTCGCTAACTGTAACGTTCTTAGCATTGAGGGAAGCTTTAGAAACTGTAATAGTTGTACCGCTGACTTTGAGCCCGTCGATTGATTTAACGCCTTTAACGGTTGCCAAAGTCGTCGTGGCTTTCTTCGTGTAGTTAATTTCGTTATTGGCGAGGGAATAGCCGGCGGTCGTCGTCTGCTTATACGTCGCTGTTGAACTTTTTAGGCTCCAAGCTTTTTTAGTAGTCGGTTTAGTAACGTCATCAGCAAGCTTGAGAGAGTAGCCGTCACTAATCGTAACCTTTTCAGCGTTGAGGGAAGATTTTGCAACTGTAACGGTCGTACCGCTTAAAGAAATACCTTTGAGTGACTTAACGCCCTTAATAGTGATTAAAGTCTCGTTCGACGTACCGTAAGTCGCTGTCGAGTTATTGAGCGTCCAAGAATTTTCTTCAACAGTCTTATCAATGCCCTCAATATTAACTTTTGACAAGGTAGCCGCACCTTGCAAAGTTATTTTTCCGTCACCAACCGTAACAATTATATCCGAATCGACAGTTTCTTTAGAGTAGGTATCGTTGCCTCCGCCGATTTGTAGCGTAGAAGTCTTATTAAAGCCGACGATTGAATCGTTGCCATCGCCTTCCGTGTATTGGAAAAGAACGTTGGAACCGCTATTGTAAATGGAATCGTTGCCTGCGTTGCCAATGATTGTTGCGGAATCGCGATAATTTGCGATATAGTCATCGCCTTCCGTCAAGTTAAAAGTCTTGTACTCGTCGAGAGAAATAGTTTCTTTGTTAATTTTAATCCGGGTTGCAGTTGCATAGACATTTTCTAATTTTATAACGCCGTCGCCAACGTTGATAAGAACATCATTCCCACTTGTTTGCATGGAACAGGTGCCAGTACCGTCGCCGATTTGCAGAGTGTAAGAGGAATTATAACTTTGGATAACATCTTCGCCGTCACATTCGCTGTAAATCAACTTACCAGAACCAGAGTTAGTTAATCTTATGGTATCGTTGCCGGTGCTACCTGTGATTGTAACTGAATTGCCGGAATTATAAATGAAATCATTGTCTTCTGCGCCGTCGATTGTAACGTTGGAGCCGCTGTTTTCAATTTCATCATTGCCTGCGCCGCCTGTTATTGTAACTTTGGTGCCGTCATTATCAATGGTGTCGTCGCCGTCACCTGCGTCGATTGTAGTAGATTTTCCGTAGTTGCAAATGGAATTATTACCCGCGCCGCCGTTAATTGAAACTTTCGCGCCGCTATTGGAAATGGTATCGTTGCCGTCTGCACCGTCGATTGTGACTTGAGAGCGGTAGTTTGTAATTGAATCATTGTCCGCGCCGCCGTCGATTGAAGTTTTATTCCCGCCAGCTCCGCCGTTATAAATCGTATCTGCTCCGGCACCGGCATTTATCGTGACTTCTTTGGCTTCATTTCTAATGAAATCATCGCCGTCGCCGCTGTCGATTGATACACTGTCGGCACCGTAGTAATAGGATGCATAAAATCCCTCATCTATTTCATCTGCATCGGGTTCTGGTTCTACATAGATGGTGCCACTTTTTGCTTGGTTTATAATCGAATCGTTACCCGCACCGCCAATTATAGTTGAATTCGAACCCAAATTTGTAATCGTATCATCGCCAGCTTCGCCGTAAACGACATGACCACTGCTGGTGCGATAATCGACTTCCTCAGATTCATTAACGCTACCATTGCCGTAAACGTGACCACTGCTGATGTAATCATTGCCTTTGCCACCGTAAACGACATGACCACCGCTAATAGAGTCATTGCCCTCTCCGCCATCAATTGAAACATTCGAGCCGTAGCTGTTGTAAATATTGGAGCTGTAGTCGTTGTAAATCGAATCGTTACCCACGCCGCCTGTGATTGAAACATTGGAGCCGCTGTTGTCAATGGTATCGTCGCCACTACTTCCAATTATTGAGAGATTATCGCGGCGGTTTGAAATGGAATCACCGACATTGTTAAGAGTGATAATTGGCTCAACCTCAATCGTCTCGTCGTTAATATGGAGCATATTGGCAGTTGAATAGACCTTTGCCAATTTAATAACACTATCACCTACGTTGACAAGAACATCTAAGCCGCTGATTTGCGTAGAATAAGAGCCGCCCGAAATAGAGAGCGTTGACGTATCGTTAAAACCTTCGATTAAATCGTTACCATCACCCGCTGTGTAAGCTATCAGATTATTTTTGGAATAAGAACCCAAGCTGATATGGTCGTTGCCCTCTCCGCCGTAAACGACATCTCCGTCGCTAATGGTGTCGTCGCCCTTTCCGCCGTAAACAACATCTCCATTGATAATAGAGTCATTGCCCTCTCCGCCGTAAACGACATCTCCACCATTAATGGTGTCGTCGCCGTCACCGCCGTCGATTGTTACGTTCCAGCCGGTGCTTTTAATAGAATCATTACCCGCGCCGCCATTGATTAAAACATTATTGGGATAATAGGAAGTTCTATTAGAATAGAGATAGGTGTTGGAAATGGTGTCGTTGTTGTTGCCGCCGTCGATTGTCACATTATTACCGTAGTTTGAAATGGAATCCGCGCCCGCGTTGCCATTAATTACGACGTATTTGGCATAATTGTAAATGGAATCGTTACCCGAACCACCATTTATTTTTACCAAAGTATCGTAGTTGGAAATTGAGTCGTTGCCGTCGTTCAGGTTGACAGTTTTAAGCTCAAAGTCAATGGTATCGTTATTAATGTGAATCCTGTTTGTAGTTGCGTAGACATTTTCTAATTTGATGACGCCTTTGCCGACATTGATAAGAACATCATTGCCGCTTGTTTGCGTCGAGTAGGTGCCAGTACCGTCGCCAATTTTTAAAGTCGAAGTGGGATTGAAGCCTTTAATAGTATCGTTGCCGTCGCCAGACGAGTACTTAAACAGAACGTTTTCGGAATCTTGGTTTACGATTGAATCATTACCTGCGCCGCCTTCGATTGTAACTTGTGAGGCATAATTTTTAATAGAATCGTTGCCCTCGTCGCCACTTATAGACGAATTTGAAGCATCTTCGCTGTTGTAGACGGTATCATAACCGCCGCCGCCGCTTATCGTGACATCTGTAGCGTAATTGCTAATTGAATCGTCGTAGCTCGTGCCGCTGACCAACGTATTGCTTGTTTCATTGGTTATATTGGCAAAACGCTGGAGTGTGAAAATAAATTTGTTCTTAAGCATAAAAATTTCTCCTCTCGTTGTTGTTTCATAAAGTACACTTTGTCGTCCACCTTATTT
>CAMJKR010000169.1 GCA_946406415.1 uncultured Selenomonadales bacterium
GTTGCAACTCAACAGGCTAAAGTTGCCCATAAAAATATCATGAAGCTCATCAAGGGCGATACTAACCTTGAAAAATTTGTTTATAAAGATTTGGGCGCAATGGCAACAATCGGGCGCGGCGAGGCAGTTGTCGGAAGCCCGAAGATGACGGGCTTTATGGCGTGGTGCGCGTGGATGCTTGTCCACTTGATGAGATTGGCGGGCGTTTATACGAACATGACAGTTTTCTTTAAATGGGCTTTGAATTTCTTAACGAGCGCACGACTCGGACGAATCATTACAAATATAAGTTTGGATCCAATGAAGTGATTTATTTTTTTCTTGCAAAAAACTGCCACGACGATTATAATTTACTTACCTATAAAACAAAAGTGCCCCGCGAATTTGCGAGGCAAAGCTGTACTTGTCAGACGGTCTAACCCTCGAGTGCATATAGAAAACATATTAGGATTTGACAGTCGCCTAGCGTCCAGGCTTAGGCGGCTGTTTTCGTTAATGCCCAGAGGATTTTTACTTTGTTCAGACGCGGCGACAACGTTAAAATTATCAAAGGACAAATCGCGACCGCTGTTTCGTCGCTTTTAAAGCGACCCGCCCTTGCCTCGTCGGCAACAAGCACAAAATAATTATAAATCATAAGCAGCTAAATTTCAAGGCGGTTTCATTTTTTTTTACAATCAATAAAAAAATTTTTTGCTTGAATATGCGGGAAAATATGCTATAATAAATCAGCATTAAGCAACGGAATGGATTTTGTTAGGGAGGGACACATCATGTTGAATGCGATTAGTGCAAATTTTTTGAGGTCTTATCAAACGGCAAGTCAGTTAAGCAATCAAGCGACAATGGCGACGGCTAATAAGGATGTCGCTCAAAGCAATCCTTTAGCAACTGCCAACACAACTGTGGAAATTTCCGAAGAGGGTTTGGCGTTGTCGCAGAATGTCGACGATGAACAGAAACTTTCCGCCAAAGCGCAGAACTATCTGGAAAAGCTCCGTGACAAATACGGCGATTATAATTTCGTCGTCTCCAATGACATGGACACCACCAAGACGCTCGGCAGTGACAAGGAATATTCGGTAATGTTTACCACCGAAGAGCTTGAGAAAATGGCGGAAGACGACGAGTACGCGGAAAAAGTCATGGGGCAGGTTGGTAATGCCGTCGATATGCTCAAAAATATTTCAGAAAAAGATTTGGGCGAGGGCGTCAAATTCTCTCAACTTGGCGTCTCATTTGACAGCGAAGGCAACATGACGCTCTTTGCGCAACTTGAAAAACTTTCCGAAGAACAACAAAAACGTTTCGAGGAAGCTAAGGAAAAAGCCTCCGAAAGACAACAAGCTACTGAGGAAAAAGCTAAGGCAGAGGCTGAATCCGAAGAAGACGCTATGCCGGTAGTTTTCAAAAGCGTGGACGTCGAGGCGGCTAACGAAGAAGAATTACTCGCAAAAATTTTTGGTATCAACTGGGACGAAATCCCCGAAGAGGAAGCTCTTATCTAATCGCATAATAATTTACGCAAGAAAAAATCCCGCTCCGTTAATTGGGGCGGGATAATTTTTTATGTTAATACGCGTCAATCTTTTAAGCTGTTATGTTTTATTTGTTGCAGAAAATTCTTGCCGCGACTCCCAAGCTTGACGGAAAAAATTTCGGCAATAGTCGCGGCAATGTCAGCAAAAGTTTTCAGCGTACCCAAATTTACGCCTGCGCGAATTGTCTTGCCGTAAACAATCAACGGAACATTTTCGCGAGTGTGGTCGGTGCCCTTAGCGGCGGGGTCGCAACCGTGATCAGCCGTTATCATCAATAAATCGTCGTCGCGCATCTTAGATAAAAATTTGCCGAGTTCCGCGTCAAAAGTCGTCATGGCTTGCGCGTAGCCGTCAACGTCGCGGCGGTGTCCAAATTTCATATCGAAATCAACCAGATTAACAAAGCACAGTCCGCGAAAATCCTCGTCCATAAGCCGCAAAGTTTTATTCATGCCGTCAGAATTGTCTTCGTTAATGCCGAGTGAACGACTTATCCCTTGCCCAGCGAATATATCTTGAATCTTGCCGACGCCGATTGTCGCGAGATTTTTTTTGTTTAGAGCGTCTAAAATCGTTTCAGCGGGCGGCTTTAAGGAAAAATCGTGGCGGCGCGGCGTGCGCTCGTAATTCGGAAATTCTCCGATAAATGGGCGGGCAATAATCCTTCCGACGCCGTGAACGCCTTGCATAATTTCCCGCGCCGTTCTGCAAAAGTTATAAAGCTCGTCGACGGGAACAATTTTTTCATGCGCCGCAATTTGTAAGACGCTGTCAGCCGACGTATAAACAATTAAATCTCCCGTCGCCTCGTGCGCTTGTCCAAAGTCGTGAATAACTTGCGTGCCGGAATACGGCTTGTTGCATAGAATTTTCCTGCCAAAATTTTTTTCAAGTTCGCTGATAACTTCGGGCGGGAAGCCGTCGGGATAAGTCGGAAGTGGGCGTTCAGAAATTATACCGGCAATTTCCCAATGCCCAATCGTCGTGTCCTTGCCCGCCGACGCCTCAACAACCCTTGCAAACGAACCGAGCGGATTTTCTTCGCGCTGATAAAAATTTATGCCGTCGATATTAAACAAGCCCAGCCGCGCAAGATTCGGCGTGTGAAATTTTCCAGACG
The DNA here is from genome assembly GCA_946406415.1 of uncultured Selenomonadales bacterium. Classification (GTDB taxonomy): domain Bacteria; phylum Bacillota; class Negativicutes; order Selenomonadales; family Selenomonadaceae; genus Quinella. Next base: position 2,662 of record CAMJKR010000169.1, read on the forward strand.
CGGCGATTGTCTTTAAAGTGTTAGGATTGTCGTCGCCAAAATCTTTTGCATCGGACGCGCCGCCAATGCCCACGCTGTCCAGCACGATTAAAAATACTCGATTAATTTTTTCCATATCTCAATCAGTCCTTGCGGCTTTCATAGCCAATTTATTTTCGTACATTTCCTTATCTGCACGCTTGAAAACTTCTTCGGCTGTCTTATCTTTGCCCCGTTCGTAAAACGCAATGCCGACTGCCGCCGAAACTTTTTCCCACGCCTCAAGCAATTTGTTAGCATTTTTACGCGCCATTTCCGCCTTGAATTGCTCCACGAAATATTTGCACAACGAAACTTTCTCGCCCTCGATTACAACGACAAATTCATCGCCGCCTATCCTGTAAACATGCTCCTCGCCGAAAACCAAACAAATTAGCTTGCTAGCGTTCAGCAGATAAGTATTACCGCGCTCGTGCCCGTAAGTATCGTTGACGCGCTTAAGATAGTTCACGTCAATCATCGCGATACAAAATTCCGCCTCGCCTGCTGAAATTTTTTCGTCAAGCAAAGTGGTTGCCTCGTCATAGGCGGCTTTATTTTTTATCCCCGTCAGCGAATCTTTATGCGCAAGCTCGTCCATTTCAGCAACTTGACGCCTCGCCCGTCGCAATTTCTCAAAATAATCCATAACATCTTGCGTAGTCTTCAACAGCGCGTGATATAAATTTTCTATCTCGTCGCCCGTGTGTATTTCTAAGCGTCGCAGTTGCTCAATATTATTCTCGCAAAGTTTATCGGTGTCGTAAGCAAAATTATCCGCGCAATATGCCATAGTGTTGACAGGCAAAACGATATTATTTTCTACGAAACGCAAACCAATGACAAATACGAACATGAAACAACCCGAAAACAACGCAAGTACTTTAGCGGTGAACGCCCTACCATAATCGGAAATCAAATCAAGCGACATTTCAATCACAACGTAGCATTGAGCCTTGCCCGTCGCGTCGTAAACCGGTTTGTAAATCGTCAAGCAATCGTCGGCAATTATCGGCGGAATCGGCTTGCCCGCAAATAAATCGTCAAGATACGGCAAAATTTTTTCATCGGGCGGCGCATTTATATCGCTCCTAAAAATGCTTAAACTTTTAACGTCGGTGTTGCTGTTCTTTATGCTGATAAGATTTTCTTTAGAATCCTCAATCTGCGCGGGATTAATTTGGCTGGCGGCAATCGTTGCCAACCCGTCGCCGATTTTAACTTGAACGGCAGTCGCCGCTTGCTCAAAAATTCTGTAGCTGATTGACGCAATCGACGCCGCGATAAACAGCGAACTTAACATCAAGATTAACAAGATTTTCACGCGGAGCGACGAGTGCGGGCATTTGTGTCCGTAAAGTGCGCGTCTCATGTCGACGGTTAATGGTGCCTGTTTATGTCCCAATTCGCTAAAAGTATTTTTCACATGCGGCGGCAAAAATTTTAACAGCACGAACGCAATTATTATCGTTAAGCCCTTGTCGGCAAATTCTTGCAAAAAATTCGTCAAGAAGTGCATTTGAATTTCGCTTAGTGCTTGTACAACGCCCGTGCAAAATAAAAATTTCCCGATGACTTCGCTTAAAATCGTCGCTGTTAGAGCCAACGCAGGAATCGTTGTCAACGTCTTAAAAAAACTTTTGAAAATACCGCGCCGCGCCAAAAACGTCGTATAAATCGCGATAAAAATACTTACCGAGCAATAATACATTTCCGCTTCGTCGACGAATGACGCTAAAAAATGCGTCACGAATCCAACTACAATGCCCGGTACGTAGCCGCTCATCATTGCAATTAAAACCGTGCCGACTGTATCTAAGTACAGAGGCAAATCCAAAGTTCGCGCAACGAACGCCCCGAACAAATTTAAAGCGATTGCCGCGACGCATATTAAAATTGGTGACGGCGAATTATTTTTTTCCTGCATCAAGCGTATTTCATGACGACACCGCGAATCATGTCGCCAACTCTCTTTGTGTGGTCGAGAGCCTCCTCAACGTCCTCTAAAATATCTTTCCACTTAATCAAATGGATAACTGCGCGGCTGGCTCCGTGTTCACGTGCCGCCTCTGCCGCCTCGTCAAATAAAATGCCAATGTCTGCGCGGTAAATCAAATCGCCGCGACTTTCATTGTCCGAAACTTTGTGAACGGAATCGAGAATTTCGCGCTGATTTTTTTTCACGTCGACTAAGAGCTTGAACGCCTTAACTAATTCGTCGGTGCTTTCGACTAAAAGTTTTGTCAAAGCGTGACTGCGTTTAGTTGAGTGCCCCGCGTGATACATGATGATTCTTTGCAACGCGCCCTGCAACATGTCAACGCCTTTATCCAGCTCATTCGCGATTGCAAAAATATCCTCGCGGTCAATCGGCGTGATAAAGCTTAAGTTCAGCTTGTTGATAATTTTTTCGTTAACAGCGTCCGCCGCCGACTCAAGCCCCAAAATGTCCTCAATGCGTTCAAGTGCTTGATTGGGGTCTTTAATTACGTCGTCGAGCAAAACCGCCCCAAGATGAAAAAATTTCGCGTTCTCCAAAAATAAATCGAAAAACTCAGTGTCCTTCCGCGCAAAATTAAATACGCTCATTTTGTCGCCTCCTTAATTAAACCACGTCATAACCTCTTGAGCCGCGCCGCGCAGACAAAATAAAATCGTTCTGTCGCCGGGCAAGAGGATTGTGTTGCCGTTTGGAATTGCCGCCTTGTTTTTGCGAACGTAAGCACAAACCAAACAAGACTTCGGAAGTTTGACGTCCATTAATTTTTTTCCTGCAACCTTCGCGCCGCTCTGAACGATAACTTCAACTGCCTCCGCTCGTGCGCCCTCCAAAATTGATACGCTGACCACGCCGCCGCGCCTCACGAACGCTAAAACCTCGCTTGCTGATAAAAGCCGCGCCGATATTACTACGTCAATGCCAACCTGTTCTATCAAGTCTGCGTATTCCGTCCGATAAACTCTGACGACTGTTTTTTTCGCGCCCAAATGTTTTGCCAACAACGCTATCATTAAATTCAATTTGTCGTC
>CAMJKR010000170.1 GCA_946406415.1 uncultured Selenomonadales bacterium
GCCGGAATTTTTCGCGTGACGATAAAGCTTAATTCTTTTATCCTGATTGGCGAATTGCATTACGATTTTGCTAGTATCGTCAGTCGAGCAATCGTCCACGCAAATAATTTCAAAGTTTGTTAGCGTCTGATTTAAAACGCTCGTCAAACAAGACTTGATATATTGCGCGGAATTGTACATCGGTATAACGACGCTCACAGCCGGAATTTTTGCGCTTGTCGCCGTTTGCGTATTTGCGGGCGATTTAGCCACAGGCGGATTAGCGTCGACTTTCTTTTTCTTAACGGCCATCAATGACTCTCCTTACTTAAAAAATTTTTTATGTTGAAACTATATCATAATCACTTTTAACTTGCAAATTATTTATGACGCCTTTTATGAAGTGAATATGAAATAAAAATGTTCCGAAAATTTGTTGACACTCAAAAGCTTTTGGTGTAACATTAAGCGCAGATTAAAACTCATTCTTCAATAGTTTTTATAGATTCATAGGGAGGTATTTTTAATGGCTGTTAAAGTTGCTATCAATGGTTTCGGTCGTATCGGTCGTCTTGCGTTCCGTCAAATGTTCGACGCAGAGGGTTATGAGATTGTCGCGATAAACGACCTCACCAGCCCGGCAATGCTCGCTCACCTTTTGAAGTATGACACCGCTCAGGGTGGCTACGCTGGCAGAATCGGCGAAGGCAAACACACTGTCGAATCCCACGACGGCGAAGGCGAAGATAACTACATCGTCGTTGACGGCAAGAAGATTATCATCTACAAAATCCCGAATGCAGCTGAAATTCCTTGGGCAAAACATGATGTTGATGTCGTTTTGGAATGCACTGGCTTCTACACCAGCAAGGCAAAAGCAGAAGCTCATCTGAAAGGCGGCGCAAAGAAAGTCGTCATCTCGGCTCCTGCGGGCAATGATCTCCCGACTATCGTTTACAACGTCAACCACAAGACCCTTACCCCTGACGTTAAAGTTCTCTCGGCGGCATCTTGCACCACCAACTGCTTGGCTCCGATGACTCAGGCTCTGCACAACCTCGCTCCGATTCAAAGCGGCATTATGGCTACCATTCACGCTTACACCGGCGACCAAATGATCCTCGACGGTCCGCAGCGTAAAGGTGACCTCCGTCGTGCCCGCGCAGGCGCATGCAACATCGTTCCCAACAGCACCGGCGCAGCAAAAGCTATCGGTCTCGTTATCCCCGAATTGAAGGGCAAACTCATCGGCGCAGCTCAGCGCGTTCCGACTCCGACCGGCTCGACCACTCTGCTTTTCGCGGTTGTTAAAGGCGAAGTCACCAAAGAACAAATCAACGAGGCTATGAAAGCTGCAGCTAACGAATCCTTCGGCTATTGCGAAGAACAAATCGTTTCCAGCGATATTATCGGCATGAAATTCGGCTCGCTCTTCGACGCAACTCAGACTATGGTAAGCCCCATTGGCGACGGCAATACTCTCGTTCAAGTCGTTTCTTGGTATGACAACGAGAACTCCTATACCAGCCAAATGGTTCGCACCATTAAGTACTTCGCGGAACTGAAGTAATCAATTAGCAACTGAACACGGTTAAGACTTTTAGCGGCTCGGCTCTTCTGAAATGTTGAGCCGAGCTGTTTTCCGTTTAACGATTAAATTTTTTGGGGAGGTTTTCTAATGGATAAGAAAAACATTCGCGACATCAACTTGAAGGGCAAAAAGGTTTTCCTTCGCGTCGATTACAACGTTCCTATGGACGAGAACCAAAACATCACCAACACCAAACGCATTGATGCGACGATCCCGACTCTTAATTATCTGCTTGAACAGGGCGCGGCTGTAATTATCGGTTGCCATCTCGGCAGACCCACCGAAGCACGCGAACCCAAATTCTCCACCAAACCCATTGCTAAAAAACTCGCTGAAATTCTCGGCAGGGAAGTTAAATGGGCGGAAGATTGCATTGGCGAACCCGCTGAAAAAGCCGCCGCTGAACTCCAACCTGGCGAAATTCTCTTGCTTGAGAACCTGCGCTATCACAAGGAAGAAAAGAAAAACAATCCCAAATTCGCGAAACAACTCGCCGCGCTCGCTGATATTGCTGTTAATGACGCTTTCGGCATGGCTCACCGCGCTCACGCCTCCAACGTCGGCATTACCCATTTCCTCGAAACTGCCTCCGGTTTCCTCATGGAAAAGGAAATTAATTATATCGGCAAAACTCTTGAAAATCCTGCTCGCCCGTTCGTCGGCATTATCGGCGGCGCAAAAGTTTCCGACAAAATCGGCGTTATCAGCAACATGATTGACAAAGTTGACACGATTATTATCGGCGGCGGCATGGCTCACACCTTCGATAAAGCTAAAGGCTACGAAGTCGGCACTTCCCTCCTTGAGGCGGATAAAGTCGAACTCGCTAAATCCCTCCTCGAAAAAGCAGAGGCTAAAGGCGTTAAAGTCGTTCTGCCCGTTGACCTCGTTGTTGCCAATAAATTCGCGGCTGATGCTGAATATAAAACTGTTCCCGTTGACCAATGCCCGGCTGATTGGATGGGGCTTGACAGCGGCGAAAAGACTTCCGAAGAATACGTTAAGGCTCTCGAAGGCGCAAAGACGATTATTTGGAATGGACCTATGGGCGTCTTTGAATTCGATAACTTTGCAAAAGGCACGCTCGCAGTTGCTAAAGCTGTTGCCGATGCGACGGAGAAGGGCGCAATTTCAATCGTCGGTGGCGGCGACTCGATTGCGGCTCTCAAAAAGACCGGACTTGATAAGAAAATTTCGCACATCTCCACAGGCGGCGGCGCAACCCTCGAATATCTCGAAGGTAAAGTTCTGCCCGGCATTGACGCGATTGACGGCGTAGGACGCACCCCGATTATCGCCGGCAACTGGAAGATGAATAACACCATTAAAGAAGGCGTCAAGCTCGTTGAAGAATTGATTCCGCTCGTTAAGAACGCAAATTGCCGCGTCGTCGTTGCTCCGACTGCTACTGCACTTGCAGCGGTTGCCAATGCGGTTGCCGGCACTAATATTCACGTTGCCGCGCAGAACGTGCACTGGGAACCCAAAGGCGCGTACACCGGCGAAATTTCAACCGGTATGCTCAACGAGATTAATGTTGATTACGTCGTACTTGGACACAGCGAACGCCGCGATTACTTCGGTGAGACTGATGAAGGCGTTAACAAACGTGCAAAGGCTGCGTTCAATGCGGGCATTACCCCGATAATTTGCTGCGGCGAGTCCCTCGAAATTCGCGAGGCGGGCAATTATATTGAATACGTCGTCGGACAGATTGATAAAGACCTCGACGGCTTCAAACCCGCAGAAGTCAAGAAACTTGTCATTGCTTACGAGCCGATTTGGGCGATTGGCACCGGCAAGACTGCAACCTTTGATCAAGCTGAGGAAGTCTGCAAGGCTATCCGCGAGGCTGTTGCTAAGAAATTCGGTCAAGAGGCGGCGGATGCAATTCGCATTCAATACGGCGGCTCCGTCAAACCCGCGACGATTAAAGACCTCATGCAGCAACCCAACGTTGACGGCGCATTGGTCGGCGGCGCGAGCCTCAAATCTGCTGACTTCAGCGCGATTGTTAATTTCTAAGAAAAATTAAAACCAAACGAACTATAATCTAGGAATTAGGAGCTGGGGATTAGGGATTGTTTTTCATTCCTAATTCCTAATTCCTAATTCCTAATTAATTAAAGGGAGAGTGCTACGAATGGCAAAAATTAAACACGCGCCGATTTGCTTGATCATCATGGACGGCTGGGGAATTGGCAACGCCCGCGACAACTTCAACGCGATTCAAGTCGGCAATACGCCTGTCCTCGACGAGCTTACAAAAAATTATCCCAATGCACAGCTCCAAGCTTCGGGCGAATTCGTCGGACTTCCTGACGGGCAAATGGGCAACTCCGAAGTCGGGCACATGAACATTGGCGCGGGCAGAATTATCTATCAGCCGCTGACGAAAATCACTAAGGCGATTCGTGACGGCGACTTTTTCGAGAACAAAGCCCTCGTCGGCGTCATTGATAAGGTTACGGCTACGGGCGGCGCATTGCATCTGTTCGGATTAGTTTCACCCGGCGGCGTCCACAGTCACACCGAGCACCTCTACGGCTTGCTTCAACTCGCTAAGAAAAAAGGCGTCGCAAAAGTTTACGTCCATTGCTTCCTTGACGGGCGCGACGTTCCTCCGAGTTCTGCCGCTGAATATCTTGCCGAGCTTGAGCAGAAGATTAAAGAAATTGGCGCGGGACAAATCGCAACGATCAGCGGACGCTATTACGCAATGGATCGCGATAAACGTTGGGACAGAGTGCAGAAGGCTTACGACGCCATTGCTAAAGCCGATGCTCCGAAACAACCCTCCTCCGACGTTGCTATTAAAGCCTCCTACGACGCAAAAGTTACTGACGAATTTGTTAATCCCGTTGTTATCGGCGATTATGCCGGCATTGGCAAGGACGACGGAATTATTTTCTTCAACTTCCGCCCCGACCGCGCCCGCGAATTAACACACGCCTTTACAGATAAAACTTTTGACGGCTTCCCGCGTGTCGAAGAAATTGTTGGCATTCCGTTTGCAACCATGACGCAATACGAGGAAGGCTTGAATGTTGACGTTGCCTATCCGCCTGAAAGTGTTAAGAACGGCTTGGGCGAAGTCATTAGCAAGGCTGGCTTGAATCAGCTTAGAATTGCCGAGACGGAAAAATATGCTCACGTAACATTTTTCTTTAATGGCGGCGTTGAGGAACCCTATGCAGGCGAAGATAGAATTCTTGTTCCCTCTCCGAAGGTTGCGACTTACGACCTTAAACCGGAAATGAGTGCGCCGACTGTCACGTTAAAAGTTGCAGAGGCGATTCTCTCCGAAAAATACGATTTTATAATTTTGAACTACGCGAACGGCGACATGGTTGGACATACTGGCGTTATGAAGGCGGCAGTTCAAGCTGTCGAAACCGTTGACGTATGCGTTGGAATTTTTGTCGCGTGCATGAAGAAAATCGGCGGCGAGGTTGTTATTATCGCTGACCACGGCAACGCCGACCAAATGTTTGACTACAAGCTTAAGGAACCGTTCACGGCGCACACAACTAATCCCGTGCCGATTATCGTTGTTTCTGATAGAGTTGCGGAAGTTAAAGACGGTGCACTTTGCGACGTTGCTCCGACACTCTTAACGCTTGCTGGCATGGAAATTCCCGCCGAAATGACCGGCAAGCCTCTTGTCACCATGAAATAAATTATTGAAAAAATCTTTGGGCGGCGATTTGTCTCGTCGAGTCGTCGCCCGTTTTTTCTAAGGAAGTGATTTTTTGATTGACAATGATAAAAGTGAACACTACATTAAGCGTGGCAATCCAAACAAGCCGACTTATTATATAATTCGTCCACGATATGGCGGAGCAGGGCTTTTTTGGCAATTTGCAGCAACAGCTGGGCATATTCGTTATGCGCTGTCCAATGGTTGGTTGCCCGTAGTCGATATGCAAAATTATCGAACTCCTTACCTGTCACCTGAAAAGTTCGGTAAAGAAAATGCTTGGGAATATTATTTTGAGCAACCTTTGCGCATCGGATTGGAAGAAGCATACAGTGGTGAAAATGTTATTCTGAGTACCGTAGAAAGGAACATGGGACCACTTCCTGACACTGGTATGTCTTTTTTTGAAAACAAAAATAATTTC
>CAMJKR010000171.1 GCA_946406415.1 uncultured Selenomonadales bacterium
TCGGCGTCCATAATAATTACGGCGTCGCCGTCAGCGTAATCAATGCCGGCCATCATCGCCGATTCTTTACCAAAATTGCGCGACAAGCTGATATAAGTAACGTCTTCATGGGCGGCAGAAATTTTGCGAAGTTTATCAAGCGTGCTGTCGCGGCTACCATCATTGACGAAAACATAATTAAATCGGCAGTCGGGAATTTTTTCAACGTGCTCCTGAACTGCCGGATAAAACATGTCGATAACTTCTTCCTCGTTGTAACAAGGAACGATTATTGTAATTCTGTCCATTATTCCTTCCGTATACCTAATGCGGCGGCTAATTCTTCAGCGGTTAAAATTTTCGGCGGGAGCTTGAAACCTTTTCGGCGTAATCTTTCAGCAAGCTCTGCGGCAACAGGTACATTAAAGCCTAAACGTTTCATTTCCTTAACGTTGGTAAAAATTTCTCGTGGCGTCCCGTTCCGTATAATTTTTCCGCCTTCCATTACGAAAACTCTTTGCGCCGTCGCTGCCTCTTCCATAAAATGCGTTATGTAAATTATCGTCTTGCCCTGCGCGTGAAGTCGTTTAACCATGTCTAAAATTTCGCGACGCCCTTGCGGGTCAAGCATTGCGGTTGGTTCGTCGAAGACAATAATTTTAGTTTGCATGGCGATAACGCCCGCGATTGCAATTCGTTGCTTTTGTCCGCCGCTAAGTTTACTCGGTGCGAATTTTTTATAATCGGTCATGTTCACGGCGTCGAGTGCGAGGTCAACACGTTCACGAATTTTTTTCGGTTCAATGCCTAAATTTTCTAAGCCGAACGCAACATCATCTTCGACAATCGCCGCGACAATTTCGCTGTCCGGATTTTGAAAAACCATTCCGACATTTTCACGGACGCGCCAAAGATTTTCTTCCTGCGAAGTGTCCAGCCCGTCGACAAAAATTTTCCCGCTCGTTGGCAAAAGTAATGCGTTGAAATGTTTTGCCAGAGTCGACTTGCCGGAACCGTTTGTACCGATTATCGCGACGAATTCGCCCGCCTCAATCAAGAAATTCACGCCGTCAAGCGCAACTTTATTGCCTGCTGAACTTTTATAGACGTGCCGTAAATTTTCTGCGCGAATCATTATTTGGCAGCGATAAGTTCAATTTCGCAAAGTGCGCCCATAGGCAAATCCTTAACAGCAACGCAACTCCGCGCAGGTTTGCTGATAAAATATTTTTCGTAAACCGCATTGAACGCCTTAAAGTCGGCAATATCGGCGAGGAAACACGTCGTCTTAAAAACCTCGCTGAAGTCATAGCCCGCCGCCTCAAGTATTGCTCCCAAATTCTTACAACACTGCGCGGTTTGCCCTTCAATATTCGTCGCGACTATTTTTCCGACAACCGGGTCGATTGCGATTTGTCCCGACGTATACAAAAGTCCGTTAACCTTAATCGCCTGGCTATAGGGACCGACTGCCGCCGGTGCTTTGTCCGTGTAGATACTTCTCATGATAAAACCTCCAAAAACTTTTCTCTAAATGAGAGGTGCAAGTTCTTTTTGTTTTTCGGGCGAAACTTTAAGCAAATCCATAGCTGCTGTCGCCGTCACATGCAAATTTTCCATTAAAGCGCGAATATGTTTCAGCTCTACCTTCAGCTCTGCCCTCAGCTCTGCCTTCAGCAATTAATTCTTCCGAAGCACTTGACATGATATAACCTCCTCAAATGAGAGGTGCAAGTTCTTTTTGCTTTTCAGGCGAAACTTTAAGTAAGTCCATAGCTGCTGTCGCCGTCACATGCAAATTTTCCATTAAGGCGCGAATATTTTCGAGCAAGTTTTCAGCTCTGCCTTCAGCAATTAATTCTTCCGAAGCACTTGACATGATATAACCTCCTTTGCCGGTACCCTTGAAAAATTCCGAGCAATCCGCCAGCGGTTTATGTTTCATTTGCTTGGGATCTTTGCAGAAAAAATCGTGCATTAAATCGCCAAGTGAACTGCCGCTACGAATACTGCCGTTGACGTAAACGATATGCGAGCCGTCATTGAAAAGTTTGCCGCTCTTTTGAATCGTACGTTCGATAAAATAAATTTGTTCGCCGCCCTTCAAAACATCGTTCTCCGTGATAAAAATTACGTATGTTTCAGGCAAAATTTTGTAGTCTTCGCCTTTGTTTAAGCTGTGACAATCAAGCATTGAACTGTTGTAGCGGGCGCGTTGAGGAATGGCTCCTGTATCTGTCCGTTGAATTTCAATATCGTAAATTTTGCCTGTGCTGTCTTTGGCGAGAACGTCCAAGCGCACCGACCGCCCGTAAATAATTTCGACACTTTGTTGACTGTGAACCTCTTCAACAATCAAATCTTGCTTATCGAGTATAATCCGCAAAATGTATTGCACGCAAGAAATATTTCCGTCAAAACAAACGCTGAAAAAAATATCGTCCATAAAACAATAATTCAAAATGCGGGCACGGTGTTTTTGCAATAAATCTTCTGCCATTGAATCACTCCTCAATTACCAAAAATTTTCGCGCCCGCATATTAGCAGATTCGCGCCGCATTGTGAAGAGCTTCAACAGTTTTTCAGAAAGAACTGTTATATTGACGGCGAATATTTTTAAGAAAGGAAGAGGTGCAATAAAATTTTTTACGGCAGTCATTTTAAACGCGGCGATTAGCTGAAATTTTTAAAAGGTTAATCGCGACAACTGGATGCAACGTCACGTTGCTTCAGAAAGAACTGTTATATTGACGGCGAATATTTTTTTAGAAAGGAAGATGTCCCACGATGAGCGCGTTGAAATTTTTTACGGCAATCATTTGTATTTTAGTTTTCTTTGCCGCGCCCGCGCAGGCGCAGAAAAAAATTCTTATCAACTCGGCAAGCCGCCTCATGTTGTTTTACGACGGCGACACAAAAATTGCGGTTTATCATCTCGGTTTGGGCAAAGTGGAAACGCCGACGCCCACCGGCTACTACAAAATTAACAGCAAGGAAATTAATCCGCCGTGGATTGACCCGTCCGACCCCGAATACGAAGTTCCCTCTGGTCCCGATAATCCGCTTGGTTATCGCTGGATGGAATTTTCCGGCAACTACGGTATTCACGGCACAAATCGCCCAGAAAGTATCGGCGGCTACGTATCGAACGGTTGCATACGCATGAACGAACGCGACGTTGAGGAACTGTTTGACGCGGTAGAAGTCGGCACGCCCGTCGAGATAACTTATAACCGCATTGTCGTCGAGAAATCGCCCGACGGTGATGTTGTCTATTACATTTACCCCGACGGCTACGGTATGCAGGATATTACTGTTGCCGACGTGGTTAAATGGATTGAGCCGTTCGGCGTGTTGGCTTTCGAGAGTGATTACAACATTTCTCAGAAAATCGAGGCGTCCGACGGCGAACCAACTTATATCGGCAAGCCTTACAACGTCGAGATTAACGGTCAACTCACTCAGCCGACCGACGCTAACAACACCAGATTTTTTGCTAAGGCTGTCATTCGCGACGGAATTTCTTATATGCCCGTTGTCCCCATTGCTAAAATTTTACGGCTTAAACTGGAGTGGAATAAAAGTGAATCGTCGCTTAAAAGTCGTTACGGAAAAGTTGTTTGCTACGAAAAGAAAGATCAACTTTATTGCAATGCAGACGACGCGCCGATACTTTTCAACATGGAAGGCGGCTTGCAGACAAACGCTGACGGCTCAAAAATTTTCCGCTTTAAATCTCTACCTGCAGTGACTACAACGCCCGTTCCCGACAAGCCTAAAGAGGACAAGCCCACAGTAGACAAGCCTAAGGTAAATCAACCTAATCGCGAAGTAAACGCTCCGTTCGCAGATAAAGTTGACGAGCCTAAACCGGAAGAAAAAATTCCGTCCATTGACGAGCCTAAGCCGGAAGAAAAAACTCCGTCCATTGACGAGCCTAAACCAGAAGAAAATTTATCCGTTGATGAATCTGTAAAAAAATCTATGCCCACAGAGGAACTTAAACCAGAGGAGGCGAACGCATGAAAAAATTTATGATAATCGACGGCAGCAGTATTTTTTATCGCGCCTTCTACGCAATGCCCTCGCTTACTGCTCCGAACGGCAAACCAACGGGCGCGCTTGTCGGCTTTGCAAATATTATTCTTAAAAATTTGCGCGAACAATCGCCCGACCTCGCGGCAGTTGCACTCGACACTGCTAAAAAAACTTTTCGCAACGAATTATTTGCTGACTATAAGGCGAACCGTCAAGAAATGCCCGACGAACTCGCCACTCAACTGCCACTGCTGAAAGAATTTATCGAATTGCTCGGCGTGAAAACCTGCGCGGCGGCTGGCTATGAAGCTGATGACATTATCGGCACGTTGGCGCGGCAGGCTTGCGAAAATTTTAAAGTTATAATTCTGACGGGCGACCGCGACGTTCTCCAACTTATCAATCCTACGACGCGGGTTTTGCTAACAAAATCTGCCACCACTGAGCTTTACAACGAGAAAAAATTTTTCGATGAATACGGCTTTGCCCCCGATAGACTTATCGACTACAAAGGCTTGCGCGGCGACGCCTCTGATAATATTCCCGGCGTCAAGGGCGTAGGAGAGGTAACCGCTAAGAAATTAATTAAAGAATTCGACTCGCTGGAAAATGTTCTTGCCAATCGCGAAAAGGTTACGGGGAAGAAAGCCAGCAACGCTCTGGAAAAATATGCCGACGACGCGATATTAAGCAAGCAGCTCGCAACAATTATCTGCGATGTTCCCGATATTGTTTTCGACGAGGATAATTTTAAAATCGAGCCAAAACTCATTCGCATGGACAGATTTTGCCGCCGCTATGCTCTTCGGCATGTCAAGAAAAAAGTTCACGAATTCTTTGACACGGACAATCTTTTCTACAAATCGACTAAACAATTTTTGAACGGCGACGAAATGCAAGCGATTGACTTTAAAAAAATTTTAGAGGCGGAAAGTTTGATTGTCGCTGAACTGAATTACTTCGCGATAAAAATTGCCGGCGGTGAAGTTTATGCCGCGACCCGTTCAGATTTACAGAAAGTTTTCAACGAGTTTAGCGGGAAAATTATTTTGAGCGGCACGAAAAATTATCTGCGCAACTTTAAAATCGACGACCTTAAAAAAATTTTCGACGTGGAGCTTGCGGCGTATCTGCTTTATCCGGAAATGGAAAGTTACACTTGCGAAACTCTTTTGCCGCTGGAATTCGACGGTTTGCAAATGTCCGATAATTCCCTAGCCGCTACTGTTACTGCCCTCGAAAAGCTCGCCGCGCTTTACGAAAAAAAATTAGCCGCCGCCGACTTAACACATCTTTATACGGAAATTGAATTGCCGCTGACCAGAGTTTTGGCTAAAATGGAGGAACGCGGAGTTGTTATCGATAAGTCAAGCCTAAGGAAAAAATCCGCTGAAATGTCCGACCGTATCACCGCGCTCAAAAATGACATTTACGAACAAGCGGGCGAAACGTTCAATATAAATTCGTCGCAACAGCTTGCCAAAGTTCTTTTTGAAAATCTTAAACTGCCGCCCGTCAAGAAAACTAAAACTGGCTACTCAACCAACGCCGAAGTTTTGGAGGAATTAAAATGGCGTCATCCGATTGTTGAGATGATTTTAAATTACCGCCTCTTGTCGAAGCTCAAATCTACTTACCTCGACGGGCTAGGAAAACTTAT
>CAMJKR010000172.1 GCA_946406415.1 uncultured Selenomonadales bacterium
GACGCCGCCCGCCTAAGTTCCTCGCTCAAGCCGAACGCCCCTCCGATTGCAAATGTTAAATTATTCACGCCGCTCAAATTCAATGTGGCAATTTTTTTTGCAAAGTCCTCCGAACTTAAAGCCGCGCCCGAAACGTCAAGCACGCACAGCCACGAATCTTTTGGTACGAGCGACAAAATTTTTTGCCCCTCTTCCTCGACTGTGCGACATTCGCCGATTTCGCGGATTTCAATCGTCGTGAACTTTTTTAAGCGTCTGATATATTCTGCTACGCCGTCTACTAAAAATTTTTCTTTAAGCTTGCCGATAACAATTAAATTTATTCTCATTGATTCGACGGTTGCGGCATTTCTTCCAAAGTAACCTCAATCGTTTCCTGTTTGCCGTCGCGGTCAAGCAAAACTTTAACTTTATCGCCGACTTTGTGCGCCGCTACCTCGTTGCGAACGTCAGCAACCGAATTAACTTCTTTGCCGTCAATGTTTAGGATAATGTCGCCGCGTTGGAAATTGGCACGACCGGCGGGCGAGTCAATCGCGACTTGGAAGACGTAAACGCCCTTATCAATCGACAACTGATAACCATAGCGGGCGGCGGTTGGTTTGTCAAAAATCGTCACACCGAGATAAGGACGCGCCACATAGCCTTTATCCATTAGCTCGTTAACAATCGTTTTGACGGTGTTAATCGGAATTGCAAAGCCCATGCCCTCGACGCCGTTGGTTGCAAGTTTTATGCTGTTAATGCCGATAACTTCGCCGTCAGCGTTGACTAAAGCTCCGCCGGAATTGCCGGGGCTTATCGGGGCGTCAGTCTGGAAAAGTTTAACGCGCCTATCGTTTAAGTCAAGCGTCCTGTTCAACGCGCTGATAACGCCGACAGTTACAGAGCCTTGAAACTCCAAGCCCATAGGATTGCCAATAGCAATAGCCGGTTCGCCGACAACTACCTCATCAGAATCGCCAAGTTCAGCAACGGGCAAGTCTTTAGCGTCAACTTTAACAACGGCAATATCAGTCATCTCGTCGGTACCAATTAAAGTTCCGTTGACAGTGTTGCCGTCCGATAACGAAACGATAATTTCCTTTGCGCCCGCGATAACGTGATTGTTCGTGATAATGTAGCCGTCCTCTTTGAAAATTACGCCGGAGCCAACGCCCTCTGTCTCGAACGTCCTATCAAAAAAATCACGGGCAATAGCTTTATTTGTAATGCCGACGACAGCAGGACCAACAGTCCTCGCCACGCGCACGGCGGGAGTATTTCTAGCGTCAGAAAGTTTTGCGTTGCTTTCCGGCTGATTAATAGTTTTGGGAGCCGCCTCAGTGTGTGACGTTTGAGCTACAGTTTTTTCGCCTGCCGCTGATTTATCCTCGTCAGAGCCGCCCATACCTGTTAAATCGCTACAACCGCTGAACGTCAACGCCGCCGCAACTGCCGCCGCGCAGATTATCTTTGTAATTTTTTTCGATTTCATGCTTAACGCACCTCCGCTGTCATTGTAAATTTTGCGCCGCTGATTGTCAATTCAAGCGTTGGCAAAAAATTTTGAATTTGCTAAGTAAAATCCGTTGACTTTAATCCAATACTAACTTAAAATATCGGCGGAGGTGGGTTAATAATGTTAGATAAAAAATTGAACCCCGAACAGGCTAAGGCTTGCCAAGAGTCGAAATGGTATCCGAAGTATCACGTGGCACCGCCTGTCGGTTGGCTCAACGACCCGAATGGCTTTTCCTACTACAAGGGTGAGTACCACATTTTCTATCAGTACCATCCATATTCCGTAAACTGGGGACCCATGCACTGGGGGCACTCCACGAGTAAGGATCTTTGCCACTGGGAACATCAGCCGATTGCAATTACGCCCGGCGCATTTTCCGAAGGTAAAGAATGGTACGATTGGGACGGTTGCTTCAGCGGTTGCGGTTATGAGTTTGAAGGTAAACTCTGGCTTATGTACACGTCGCAAAGGTTCAATGGTCCTGGTGGCGTTAATTCTTCTGCCGAGAATCCTTCCGGTTATAATCCTTCTGGCAGTTCGGGCGGCGGCAATGTCACCGAGCGTCAGTGCTTTGCTTATTCGGAAGACGGTATCAACTTCACTAAATACGAAAAAAATCCCGTAATTGACATTCCCAACGATCACCCGATTGTAGCAAATATCGATTTCCGCGATCCGAAAATTTGGGATCACGACGGCAAATATTATTGCGCGATTGGCAACAGAATTCACGACCGTTCCCGCACGCAAATTGTTCTGTTCGAGTCTGAAAACTTCTTTGACTGGAAATTTAAATCCGTCGCTGCTATTTCTAAACCGGACTACTCCGAAGGCACGATGTGGGAATGTCCCGGCTTTGCGCATTTCGGCGATACGTATGTTATGATTATTTCGCCGCAACACGTTCCGCCTCAAGGCTACATGTTCCACAATATCCACCAAGCCGGCTACATGATCGGCAAACTCAATTACGACACCGGCATTTACGATCACGGCGAATTCTTCACGTTCGATCACGGCTTCGACTTCTACGCAACCACGATGATGAAAAATCCGGAAGGACGTTATTTCATTATTGCGTGGATGGCGGCTTGGCAAAGTCCCTTCCCCGAACAGGCTGACGGTTGGGCAACTATGCTTACAATTCCGCGTGAACTTCAATTCAGAGACGGCAAAGTTTATACCGTTCCGCCCAAAGAACTCGAATGCCTGCGCGGCGAAGGCGTTCACTACAAAGATCTTACGCTCGCTAAGGGAACCAAAACGACACTTGACGGCGTTAAAGGCACTTGCGGCGAATTGCTCTTTGATGTTGACGTTAAAGAATCGGGCACCTTTGAGTTTGAGCTGTTCTCGAATTACAACAACGAGAAAACTATCGTCAAGTACCTCTTGGAAGACGGCAAGCCCGTTATTGAGCTTAATCGCGACCAGACTATTGAGGGCGGTAAAGGCGTCCGCAAAGTCATTTTGCAACCCTTCGGCGATGTCCTCAAGTTCCGCATTTTCCTCGACAAGTCCGCGATTGAAATTTTCATCAACGACGGTGCCGAAGTTATGTCGACTCGTGTTTATCCGCAGAAAGAATCTCAAAACATTGTCTTTACTGCGCAATCTGATAAACTCGTAATTAAATCGCTTGACTGGTACGAATTCTGAAAATAATTTTTTGCAACAAAAAAACCGCCATTTTGGCTGTTAGCTGTTAGCTATTAGCTGTTAGATTTTTTTCTAACCACTAACCACTAACCACTAATCGCTAAAGTGGCGGTTAATTTTTTTCGAGGTGATAAAATGGTAATTCCGCAGAGTACAAAAGCTTTGCTCGCCGAATCGCTTAAAGATTTGTCGCAGTTTAAATCCGTCGACAAAATCACAATTAAGGAACTGACAAAAAATTGCGGGCTTACGTCGCCGACATTTTACAATCACTTCCGCGACAAGTACGATTTAATGGCGTGGATTTACAATCAGAAAGTCGAGGCTTCAATGAAAAATTTTGGTAGCGGCGACACGTTAGAAGATGTAATTTGCAAGTGGATGGATATTGTTTTGGAGGACGAAAAATTTTACTTGAACTTGTTAAAAAATGCCATCGGGCAAAATTTTTTTCGCTACACCACGAACGACCACGCGATTAAACTTTTGGCTGATTGGATAAAGGCGCGACATAATTTTGATGAGTTGCCGCCGTCGATTAGTTTTTGTCTACGATTTTACATGCGCGGCATTTCCGAGTTCGTTAGCGATTGGGCTTTGGACAAGTGGGAATGTACGCCGCGAGAAATGGCAAAATTTTTCGTTGAGGCAATGCCCGAACCGCTCAAGCTATTACTTTTACACATTTGATATTTTGTAAATTGAAATTTTTTTGTTCGCGTCGTAAAATTTTGTTGTAAAAAAATTTTTGGAGGGATTAATTTATGCCAATGGTTAAAGATTATCTGTACAACAAATTCAAGCACGGTATCGAGGCGGGCAAACTTCAATACGGCGTCGGACAGGAAACGACTTCGGCGGAAGTTGCAGAGATTCTTGCCACGTCGAATTTTGATTGGCTGTTTATCGACGGCGAACACGGCGGGCACACTGTCACGACGATTTTGGACATCGCCCGCGCCATTGCCGCTTATGACATGACGCCCGTTGTTAGAATTCCGCAAGCCGGCACCGGTATTATCAAGCAACTTTTGGACGGCGGCATTCAAAACATAATTATCCCCAAAGTCGAGACAGGCGAAGAGACCGAAGACATTATGTATTGGGCGAGCTACGCGCCCAGAGGCAATCGCGGCTTTGGAGCGTCGGCTGTCCGCGCAGGGCGTTTCAATCGTCACCCCGATTATCTGGAACGCAACGTTGAGGAAATTTGTATACTTCCGCAGATTGAAAGCGTGCGCGGTTGGGAAAATTTGGAAGCTATAACTAATACACCTGGCGTTGGCGCGGTTTTTCTTGGTCCTATTGATTTGGCTGTTGACATGGGGCACGGCATTAACATTTTCCACTCCGAAGTTGAAGCGGCTATGGACGACATGATTAAACGCATTCACGCGCTCGGCAAGCCCGTCGGCACAATCGCCTTGACGACTGAACAATTTAAACGTTTCGTCAATCTGGGAATAAGTTTCATTGTTCTCGGCGGCGACACTGCCTTTTTGACGACGGCGGCTGACAGCACTTTGAAAACCTATAAGGAGGCTATTGAAAAATGAAAAACGTTGTTATTATCTGCGGACACCCCGACTTGAAAAATTCGCTCGCTAACAAAACTATCTTGGAAAAAATTTCCGCGCAATGTCCGCAAGTTGAAATTCGCAAGCTCTGTGAACTTTATCCCGATTATCAATTCGACATTAAGGCTGAGCAGGCGGCTCTCGAAAAAGCTGACATTATCATTTTCCAATATCCTATGAACTGGTACGGCGTTCCTGGTTTGCTCAAACTCTACATTGATAAAGTTATGGAGCACGGCTGGGCTTATGGCTCGCAAGGCACCGCGCTGGCAGGTAAATCTTTCATTGCGTCGATTACAACGGGCGTTCCTGAAGCGGGCTTTTCTGCTGAAGGTTTCGTTGGGCACACGGTCGAGGAACTTACTTTCCCCGTCGCGAAGTTCGCTGAAATGGCTAAAATGGATTGCAAGAAAATTTTCAGTATCGGCGGCATGATGTGCATTCCTGGTGTCACGACTGACGAACAAAAAGCCGCACTTATTGACAAAGCCGAAAAACAAGCAGATAATATCGTTGAGTGCATTAAATCTTTGTGAGGCGATAAAGTTGTTCGCAGATATTATTAAAAAAGTTCCGACGCGCGATTACGGAATTGACGGCTTGGAAGTTCACGTAGACAACACGTCGACGGGCACGGTTTATTTCGTAACGGCGGAAAAGGAAGTTGTCTTCCCCGAACACGCACACGCCGCACAATGGACGATTGTCGTAACCGGCTCATGCACATTCACTGCAAACGGTGAAAGCAAAGTTTATTCGGCGGGTGAAACGTATTTTATTCCGGCGGGCTTGCGTCATCAAATTACATTGCACGCGGGCTATTCGGAAGTTGATTACGTTGACGACCCGCACGACGGGGAGGAATATAAAATGGAAAATAAAGTTATTGCGGGACTTCAAACAATCGTAACGGAACT
>CAMJKR010000173.1 GCA_946406415.1 uncultured Selenomonadales bacterium
TAATTGTGGACGATTGCTCAACTGATAACAGCGTGGCAGTTGTTGAAAGTTACATTCCGAAGTTTAACGGTCAGCTAAAACTTTCTCGTATGGAAAGGAATTCGGGTGGACCCGGTGCCCCAACGAACAAAGGAATTGCTCACTCTCGCGGAAAATATATTTTTCAAATAGATAATGACGACTTACTTGTAAATAATGCGCTTGAAGTGCTTTACAACACGGCGGAAACTTTTAAGACAGATGCTATTTATCTCAATAACGTTTTCTATTTTAAAGATGACCCCAAAAATCCTTTTCCCGACTTTGAACATCTTAAAATACAATCAACAAGAATGTCTGAACCTACTTTTGACCCGGAAGATTGTGGAGAACGTATAAAACTTTTTTGCAAGAATCGCACTCGTGTACCGGCATGGCGAAAATTTGTCAGGCGTGATATTCTAGTCGAAAATGAAATAATTTTTCCGGAGGGCGTAAGAGGAACTCACGATATGATTTGGACAATGCAATTAGTTTGTCACGCGAAACGTTTTCTCCGCATTCCAAATCTCGTATACATTTATCGTATCCGATCAAATTCTCTTAGCCATATCAGCAGACGTTCTGTAAGGGATAACTTGCATAAGCGCGGGTACTCTATCATAAAAGGCATGGAATTCCTTTGCGACTTATTCAGAAAGCATAAATTTTTCCAGGACAATCCGCAATACACTTGGATGTTTCTTAATTGGCTTGAAAGACGTGGCAGGCGACGGTTTACTTTATCCCTTTTGAAAATTTCGCCAGAAGAATATCAAAAAATTTTACAAAGATTTTTCGCTAATAAATTTGGAAAGTTTGGAGATTTGTTAGCATATCTCTGCGTTTCACTGTACAATAAAGAGGTTAGCATAAAACAGCATGTGGAAGAAATAGCAAAACTTGAGGCACGTATAACCGAACTTGAGAAACAACTTAAAATTTCTTCTAAATAACTACCACTTTAGGGAGGCTGATACCGGTGAATATTTTTTTGCGAGCAACGCGAATTATCTGCTTCCTTATATTTTTATTTATGCCCTGCGTGTCAAATGCTCAAGGCGAGCCGTCTTCAAACTGGTGGGAAAATAATATGGTGACGGCTAAGGGCTACGGTATTGCGCCGAGCAATGTTAGTAGTTTGCAACAGGCGCGAAATTTTTCTCGTCGAGCCGCGATTATGGACGGCTACCGCGCATTGGCAGAACAAGTTAAAGGCGTTCACATCACGGCGGAAACTACGATAGAATCACAAATTCTTTCCGGCGACATTGTGGAAAGCAAAGTTTCAGCCATAATCAGAGGTGCTGAGGTTTTATCGGAAGAATACGGCGAAGACGGTACTTGCGTTGTTGTCGTGGGCATTCCGGTTTATGGCGGTGTAAATTCCGTTGCTGACGTCGCTTTCAAGCCCGCCGATAAAAAAGATTTTCCACGCCCGACGAATCAATTTCAATCGGAAGGGAATTACACGGGACTAATCATTGATTGCGGAGATTTGGATTTAAAGCCCGTGTTGTCGCCCGTCATACGCAACGCGGATAATCAATCCATTTACAGTTACGATAACCTTGAGCGCGACAAGTTGATAGCAAGCGGCATGGTCGGCTATGCGACAAATAAAAAAAATTATTCTCGCCTCTCATACGCCGCGCAGATTAAAAATAAACTCATGCTTTTAACGTCGACGAGCGCGGGCAATGATTTATCACGCGCCGGTAACAATCCCCTAATTATAAAGGCAACGCGCATGTCTGACGATAACAGTTGCCCCGTCGTATCGGTCGCTGATGCCGATAAAATTCTTACGGAAAATCAAGCGTCGCACTTTCTGGATAATGGCTCCGTAGTTTTCACGGGCTACAGAGTCGGCGGTATCAGGGTTTGACATGAAAATTATTCAAGCGTTGTTAATTGCCGCGCTTATAACGGCGTTGGTAGCGGCGGGTTTGTTAGACGATTTCGATTATAGAGTTTCCGATTGGCTCTATCAAAAACAGGGCGCGATAACTTCGGATATTGTCGTTGTCGGCGTTGATTCAAAGACGATTAGTAAACTTGGTTCCGTGTCGTCATGGATTCGGCGTGATATTGCAAAAGTTATTGATTACATGAACACCAACGCGCCGCCCGCTGTTATCGGCATGGATTTTCTTTTTACCGGCAAAAATCCCGACACTGCCGAATTCGATAAAAAACTGGTTGAAGTCGTCGCTAAGTATGGAAATGTCGTAGTTGCCTCTGCAGTAATTGACGACGGAGATTTTGACGACCCGCACGCTATGTGGAGTGAAACTTGGCAATGGGATTCTCCCTTCCCTGCGCTGGCACAAGTAGCTGACACCGGTCATATTTGCGAACCCAGCGACGCGGACGGCATTATTCGGCACCAGTTGCTTTTTGTAAATGTCGAGGAACGCGGGCGGCTTAATTCTTTTGCTAGAGTGCTTTACGAAAAGTTTTGTCAAGCTAAAGGCATTGCTCCGAATCCGCCGCCGACAACGGAAAGCAACGGTTTATATTATCTGCCGTTCACAGCCAAAAGTTATGCGGATATAAGTTTTGTTGACTTGTTGGAAGGCAAGATAGACGCTGAAGTTTATCGCGATAAAATTGTTTTAATCGGTGCGCTTGCTCCCGGCATGGGCGAAGATTTTTTTACTGCGTTGGATCGTTCCGCGCCCGTTTACGGCGTCAACATTCACGCCAACGCAATTCAAGCCTTCCAAAAAAATTTTTTCCCGCGTGAGGCTGAACAATCTTTACAGCTGATAATTCTTTTTATCGTGAGTTTTATGGCGGGACTTTTCTTCCGCGCGTGGAAAATGCAAAAGGTTTTGATTGCGTGGCTGATTATTTTTTTTGGTTGGTTCGGGCTGTGCAAAATTTTTTACAGCAACGAAATTATTTTGCACGTCGTTTGGATACCGCTTGCCGTCAGCATTTTATTTATCGGATCCGTTGCGATTAATTACACCCGCGCCCGTGCTGAAAAGGATAAAGTTATTTCGACCTTTGAACGATATGTTGACCCAACGATTATGAATCAACTGTTAAGTTCCGACGAGGCTCTTGACGTCGGTGGCACGTTGCGCAATATTGCCGTGCTCTTTGTGGATATTCGCGGCTTTACGACTATGAGCGAACGATTGCCCGCTCCGGAGGTTGTCGAGATACTCAACAAATATTTGACGCTTACGACGGAATGTGTAAGACGACATCACGGAACTTTAGACAAATTTGTTGGCGATTGCACTATGGCTTTTTGGAACGCGCCACTTACACAGGAAAAGCCCGTTTTGCTCGCATGCCGCGCCGCTATGGATATGATTAATGGCTCGGAAAAATTGCGGGCTGAACTCAAAAAAACTTACGGTTGCGAAGTTGCTTTTGGCGTAGGAGTTCATTGGGGTAGCGCGGTCGTCGGTAATATCGGCAGTCCGTTCCGCATGGATTATACCGCCATTGGTGACACGGTTAATACGGCGGCACGTCTTGAGGCAAATGCGCCCGGCGGGAAAATTTTTATATCGCGTGCGGTGGCAGATATTTTAGGTTCGCAAGCTGCTGTCACGTCGCTGGGAAATAAAGTCAAGCTCAAGGGCAAAAAGGACGGTTTTGAAGTCTTGACGCTTGACGCATTAAAAGAAACGGAGGAGGCTTAACTCTTCATGGACAATTTTAAATTAACTGTTTTGGGTACACGCGGCTCAGTGCCCGTTGAAGGAAAAAATTTTGAAATTTACGGCGGCGCGACTTCCTGCTACAAAGTTCAAGCCGGCAACGAGGAAATTTATCTAGACGTCGGCTCCGGCATTGTGAGTGCATTGCCTAAAACGAATTCCAACATAACAATTTTGCTAACGCATATGCATTTGGATCATTTGGTCGGGTTGCCGTTTTTTATTGCTCTAACGCAAAAGGATAGACCGATTAAAATTTACTCCGCCAAAAGAGTTGAACTTATGCCAAAAGAAGCGATTGACAGATTAATAAGCAATCCTTTCTGGCCGTGCAAGATTGAGGATTATCCGGCGAAGGTTAGCTTTAATCTGTTGCCGGAAAAATTTTTTATCGGGGAAGTGGAAGTCAACACGTTGGAAGGTTCACACCCCAAAGGCGCGACAATTTATCGGCTGACGTATCAGGGCAAGTCAATCGTTCACGCTACGGATTTTGAACACAATCCCGAAGCTTGCAAGGCGTTGGCTGACTTTGCTAAGGGCTGTGATATTCTGCTTTACGACGCGCAATACACGGCGGAAGAATACGAACGCTACAAAGGCTATGGACATTCCACGCCGGAAGAGGGAATTAAAGTTGCGACGGCGTCGGGAGCTAAGAAACTTATTTTTGTACACCACGCGCCATTAAGAACAGACGAGGAACTTGCGGACTTGGAAAGCAAATTTGGCGTTCAGTTCGCAAAAGCCGGCGACGAATTTTTACCTTAACAGAGGAGATTACAATGACGAGCAAAAAAATTTCGGCGGAAGAAATGCTGAACAAAATTTTTACAATCATGCAAAGTTTGTATGACGAAATGCGGATAAACCAAAGTGGGCAGAGTACGCACCTCAAGGTATTTGAAATTTTTGCGGAGTTGGGGCGGACACTCGTTGGCGCAGATAGGGCAAGCTTTTGGCGTTGGGATAAGCGAGCGCATTTATTGATGACGACTGCCGCGACGGGCACCGAGCAAATTATCATAAGCGACAAAAGTGGGCTAGTCGGTCAAGCTCTTGCGGAAAATCGCGCCATTTTAACGAACGACCCATATAATCACCCGAACTTTAACGCCGCAGTCGACAAAAAAACCGGCTACTTAACGAAATCAATCCTCGTTATGCCGGTGTCGAATTGTCACGGTGAAATTATCGGCGCGTATCAGGTCATCAACAAGCTTGACGACGACGCGGGCTTTGACGAAATCGAAGATACTAAACGATTGTCAATCGCGGCGTTTATTTGCGGCATGGCTCTTGAAAGCGATATGTTCCTTGCCGATTCGCAACGCGATAAACTTACGGAGCTGAAAAATCGTTTTGGCTTCCACAGCGATTATCAGACAAAATATCGGCAAGCCACGCCGCCAACGTCGCTGATTATTTGCGACATAGATTTTTTCAAAAAGGTTAACGACACTTACGGACACAACGCCGGCGACGCGGTTTTAATTCACGTTGCAAAAATTTTATCGACAATCAGCAGTAATGTTTACAGATGGGGCGGCGAAGAATTTATAATTATTCTTGAAGGCGCGAATATTTCCGGCGCGGCGTCCACAGCTGAACAAATTCGCCAAGCCGTGATGAATTCTGTTTGCAAATTCGAGGATAAAGAAATTCGCGTGACGATGAGTTTTGGCTGTGCTGAAATTAATTCCCCGCTTTCGATTGAGGATAACATAAAAATTGCAGACGCCCGCCTTTATCGTGCAAAGGAAACGGGACGCAATTTAGTGGTTAGTGATTAGTGGTTGGTGGTTAGGAAAAAATTCTAGTCACTAGCCACTAACCACTAGCCACTAACACGAAGGGAGATTTTTTATGCAGATAAAAGGAACGCTGATGCTTTTGGGCGCGGCGTTTTTTTGGGGGACGACGTTCGTCGCGCAGCTGTCGGGCATG
>CAMJKR010000174.1 GCA_946406415.1 uncultured Selenomonadales bacterium
TCCGAATATCTTCGCGCAGTCGTTTGAAGTCACCGTGCACGAAGATATTTTTAGCCATAAACATAGCGCGTTGAGGCGAAATGATTTGCCGTTGGAGGTGAAGTTTTTCAACGAACAAATCCTCATGTTCCTTTTTCAAAGCACGGTACTGACGGCGAATTAGGTCGTACACTTCTCGCGTTTTGAAACTGCTTTGTGGCTCTTCCATTGTCTTTACAAAAAGCGCGTTTCTGAGGTCATCGACTGCTTTGTCTAAATCAATGTTTGCGCGTTTTAGCATTTGCCTTGCATGAGTATTGGCTTGCAAAATCTGGTGCGTCACCATCAAAATATTGTTTCTACAATCAGGTAAGTCAAGACGGCGACATATGTCTTCAACAGGTTTTTTCATGGAAGATAACGAGGTATCAAGGTCGGCAATCTGGTTTTTAACGCCGGAAGCAATTTGCTCATAGGCATGAGTTGCTTCCTTATTCGCTTTGTCTGGCTTTTTAAGCGTCTGCAAAAATTGTTCCAACTGCTTTTTCTGCCCCAACGTTTCAAAATATTTAAGCCAAAGTTCGCGTTCGGATTTAGCCATGTATTCAAGCTTAGCTTGTTCTTCGGCGTCATGTTGGGAAATAATGACGCGCTTCCATTTATTCACTTGAGCAACAGCTGTTAGCATTTTATTTTTCAAGTCCGCAAGAAATGGGTCAGCAAACTTTTGTTCGGAGTATTCTTTCGATTCGATTAAAGCTTTAATTCGAGAGGCAACAAATTGAACATCGTCTTTGACTTCCAATTCTTCGGCTTCCTTTGTCGAAGAGTCGAGCTTCATGACTAAATCGAAATGACGTTCACGCAATCCTCTAAAAATTTTCAATCGCTCTAAGCGCGGTTCTTCATAATCTTGGCAAGAAATGACTCCGATATATTTTTCCGGTACACGACTGAAAAGACGAGCAAGGGAAGAATCTCCGTTTTGTTCCGCTTCTTCCTTCTGTGCCTGTAGTGTTCTATGGTCAACACGAATGGAAAAGCCATTCTGCTCCAATACTTCATTTTGAATATTAGCAAAGTCAGCGCGAAGTTCAGTAACATATTGATGATTGCACCACTTACGGTTTTTCGGAGCACCGCGTTTCCATTTTTCTTCAAAGGAAGGTAGAGAGCCGTCTTTTTTCTTTCGCGCTGGATAGAGGAAAAAAGCTTTAGCAGAACGTTCTTTAATTTTTTCCACGTCGTCAATCAAGCGTTCTGAAAACATGATATGAACGTGCGGATGCCGTTGACCGGATAACATACCGATTTTGTCGTGAATGGCATAAGCGTAATAATGGTCGCTCAAATGCTTTGCAATGAAAGCGTCAATAATCTGCCGATATTGCTCCACTGTCTTTAACTCATTTGGCAAGGCAAATTCAATTTCAACGTAACGCCGATGTCCAACTCCTTCATATTTATCAGCGGCTTGAAAAAATTTCTTAGGGTCGTTCTTCGCCCATTTCGGCAAGTGATGAGAATGAAAAATGCAAGCCCCGCGATTTTCAAATGCTCTTTCTCGATTGATATATTCAAGATGAGATTGAGCGTTAGTTTTCTCAAGGTGTCGCAAAATTTTATTTGCAGTATCGAGGGCAAATTTTTTTCGGTCTGGATAGTCAACTTCTTTATAGCGCAAGAAATCATTTTGGAAGGTGAGGTCATCAAAAGAAATAGGCAAGTCCTGAAGGACTGCCGTTTTCAATACCGCTTTTTTGAATTCTTCCGAACCGTTAATAATAAGCGGCTGATGATTCATTGTTTGCGAAGCGAGGACGAGAGCAATAGCGATTGTTTCTTCTGATGCATTTTGGGTTACTTCGATACCGCGTTGAGAATTTCTGATTGAGCCAAAGTCATCAGTTTTGTAAAGAAGAGTATTCTGTCCGTCGAATGCGTTTGGGAATTTCTCGGTTGAAATGAAATCGCCTACGAATTTATTTTTCTGTTGCCATTGCTCCAGAGTAGAAAATTTGCCTTCACGATTGATATACTCAACGTGTTTGACCGCTGATATTTTTGTTCCGTTAGGTTTTTTATCCGACTTGATACGGAAATGATACATTGCCAAAGAAGATTTTCTTCCTTTCTCCAGCCAACCGCAGGTTCAAGAGCGTTGCGACTGGCATATTTTTTCCGTCGACAAACGGCGTTACGATGCGGGATTTTTAGCATTTCACAAAGTGAAATGCATAAGTGAACATTTTCGACTAAATTTGCTTTCCACTATGATAGCACACTCGCCAAAAACCGCGTGCACTCGTTTTGCACAACTTTTTGGGCATTCCATGACACACACTTTCTCCTATGTTACGTAACTAAAAAGAACAATGCGCGTTGACGGAACTATCTTTTTGCGTTATATTTTTTCTAGGGAGATGAAGACTTGCACGAAATATTTTTTTATAAAGACCGTAACGGCGTCGAGCCTGTTTATGAATATCTTCAAGAGTTACAAAGCAAAAAAGACAAAGATAGTCGTATTAAAGCGAGTAAAATAAATGACTATATCGAAATGCTAAGTCGAGAAGGAACACTAGCGGGGGTGCCTTATGTCAAACATATTGAAGGCGATATTTGGGAGTTACGTCCACTCAAAGACAGAATTTTCTTCGTAGCTTGGTATCAAGGCAGTTATGTACTGTTGCATCATTTCCGAAAAGAGACCCAAAAGACTCCGCCTCGTGAAATAGAAAAAGCTCGGCGCGAATATGAAGACTTAAAGGAAAGGGGCTTGTAATATGAAGGAAAATACTGCTCTTGGTAGGTCATGGAAGCAAGCTCGACAGGAACTTTTCTCTCCGGAAGAAATTGCCGCCAGCGACGCCAGAGTTGAATTGATGATTGCTTTGAGTAACGCCAGAAAAGAAAAAGGTTTGACGCAGAGAAAATTAAGTGAAATGACGGGCATAAAGCAATCTGTCATTTCAAAGCTTGAAAACGGTAACACGCCGACACAAATTGATACGCTCTTTCGTTTGTTTGCCGCCATGAATATGAAAATGCAAGTTGTTCCGTTAGACGTTTAGGGGGCGATTGGGATGAAAACCAAAAATGCCTTCGCCTTTCGGGATTTTGACAGCTCACGCATTCTTCAACGTCCTTTCTTCAAAGATTTTTATTTCGCTCCGGATAAATCCGACGAAGAACTTTTGGAATCATTAAGTCATGTTCCGGAAGATTCTGTTGACGCTTGGGAAAAAAATTTATACGTGATAAAAGCAACTCATGAACGCTTAACTGAATTTCGTCACCTAATTGACAGACACAACGAGACGCGACTTAATAAATATAACGAGAAAAAGTCTAAATCAAAAGGAATTAAATTGGCTGAACTTCAACGCCCCGCTCCTGTAATGGAATATTTCAGCGCATCTCTCAATGTCTTAGAGCTGATGAATAAATTTGAAAAACTTTACTACGAAATAGAAAAAAATGTTCAAGTGCGTTATCGAAAAGAATTTGGCTCTCGCTTAAAACGAGCACGACAAGCTTTAGGACTTACACAAAAACAATTAGGCGACCTTGTTCAAATTTCCTCGCAAGGAGTTTCGTTATATGAGCTTGGCAAGCGCGATGTTTCTATTCCTACAATAATAAGACTGGCAAAAGTGTTAAATATGAATAGCAACCAAATCTTAGGACTCGAATAAATACTGTATAAAAGTTAAAAAGTCTCTCCAATCTGAATGGGGGAGACTTTTTTAATTTGGATATTACATTTATCACATTGAACATTACAAAGTAAGAAAAACTGCGAGCAAAATTGTTACCGCTATCAAATGTAAAATTTTTTCCTTTTGGTAAGATTTATTTGGTAGAAAGTCAATTTTATCTTAGAGATTATGGGGATGGGAGAAATGTTTGGAATTATTGTAGGTACTCACGGCGAATTTGCTAACGGCATTGTGCAGTCGTGCGAAATGATTTACGGCAAAAGGGAAAAACTCAAAGCAGTTACACTTGTACCGGGTGAAGGTCCCGATGATGTTATTGCCAAATACGAGACAGCGATTAAAGAGCTCGGCACGGAAAAAATTTTGTTCTTCAACGACCTTATGGGCGGAAGTCCTTACAACGCCGCTTGCAGACTGGTTGCCAAAAATCAGAATTATGGAATTGTGGCAGGAGTTAATTTGCCCGCGCTTATTGCAATGTCTGCCGCTCAGGACACCGACGACGGCTCGGCTGGCATCGCTGAAATTATGGAACAGGCTCTTGCCGCAGTCAAGGACGGCGCAATTATTTCTTCTTACGAAAGTTTGAACGTCGCAACTGACGACGACGAGCTTTAATTTTTTTTCTGGGAGGTTTTCATTATGGAAATTGCTTTTTGCAGGATTGACGACCGTTTGATTCACGGTCAAGTCGCAACAGTCTGGTCGAAAGTCACCGGCTGCAATCGTATTATGTGTGTCAGCGATGAAGTTGCCAAAGACGAACTCCGCAAGAAATTGCTCCTGCAGGTCGTTCCGCCCGGACTCAAAGGCTATGTCATTTCGGTCGATAAAGCTATCGAAGCGTACAAAAATCCGAAATACAACTCTTTCAAGACGCTGTTTCTGTTCACGAATCCGACAGACGTTTTGAGAGCGGTTAAAGGCGGTATTCCGTTTAAATCCGTCAATCTCGGCGGTAAATGCTTTAAAGACGGCGACACTTTGATTTCGCAAGCCGTTTCCGTCAACGCGCAAGACGTAACCGCGATTATGGAACTGGTCGAAATGGGTATCGAAGTCGAAATGCGCAAGCTCGTCAACGATCCGAAAGTCAATGCAGTAGATGCTCTCAGAGCCAAAGGTCTTGTATAAAATCAAATAACAGGGGCAAGTTTAGTGAGCTTGTCCCTTAGCCTTTGTCCCTAAAGGGGTGTTTGTAATGTCAGGGATAGAACTGATTTTGTTATTTATTGTTGCGGCAATCACCGGCATGGCATCAGTTTTAGATGAGGCGCAGTTTCACAGACCGGTTGTCGCCTGTACATTGACGGGCATCGTGCTCGGCGATCCGGTAACAGGAATCATACTCGGCGGCACATTGGAAATGATGGCTCTTGGTTGGATGAACGTCGGCGCGGCAATGGCTCCGGACGCCGCACTCGCTTCCACAGTCTCGACCGTTCTGGTTATTGTCGGGCATCAATCAATCGGCGCAGGTATCGCACTTGCAGTTCCGCTCGCGGCAGCAGGACAAGTCTTAACGATTTTCGTCCGTACAATCACGGTTTTCTTCCAGCACTTGGCGGATAAATACGCTGAGGAAGCAAATCTGCGCGGAATTGAAATGTGCCACATTGCCGGTCTTTTGCTCCAAGCACTGCGTGTCGCTATTCCGACTGTGGCAATCGCAATGGTCGCGGGCACGGACGTTGTAAACAATGCACTGAACTCAATTCCCGAAGTCATCACTCGCGGTTTGCAAGTCGCCGGTGGCTTTATCGTCGTTGTCGGTTATGCAATGGTCATCAACCTCATGAACGCGCAAAAGCTTATGGTTTATTTCTTCTTGGGATTCTTAATCGCGGTCTTCACGGACGTCAACCTTATCGGCTTTGGTGCAATCGGTGCCATTTGCGCTTACTTCCATATAATGGGCTTGAAAAAAGATATTGCCATTGAAGAA
>CAMJKR010000175.1 GCA_946406415.1 uncultured Selenomonadales bacterium
GGTCTGTCCAATTCATCTTGACATAGACACAAATGACCATGTTTTAAGTAGCAGTGTCACAAGAAGAAACGGTTAAGATTTTCATTAAAAATTTGCAGACAAAAATGTAATTTTCTTTTATGTATCGGCATTTTATAGAATTCTTTTTTGATTGAGGCGATATAGATGATTCGTTTTGGAATAGGCTACGACGTACACAAGCTCGCGCCGAATCGGAAATTAATTTTGGGCGGCGTGGAAATTGAACACCCGCTCGGACTTGAGGCGCACTCGGACGGCGACGTTTTGATTCACGCGATAATTGATGCACTTTTAGGCGCGGCAACGCTCGGAGACATTGGACAGCATTTCCCGATGACGCCGGAGTTTAAAAATATTTCAAGCGTTGAATTGCTAAAGAAAACTTGTGAACTAATCGCGGCAAAAAATTACTCAATCGTCAACGTTGATTCGATAATCGTTGCACAGAAACCAAAACTTGCGCCGCATATTTTAAAAATGCGTGAACGGCTTGCACAAGTTTTGCAGATAGAACTTGACGCGGTGAGCGTTAAAGCAAAGACAGAGGAAGGATTAGGCTTTACAGGAAATGAATTAGGAATAGCGTCTTATGCCGTTGCCGCGCTCGAAAAATAATTTGGGGGATTGTCCATGAAATTTTTTTCGCGGCCGCTTTAAAAGCGGCGGAACAGCTGTCGCGCCAAACGTTACAAAAATTTTAACTTAATCACCGCGTTTTAAATTAATCTAATCGTTGGGGGCTTGTCCATGAAATTTTTTTCGCGCATTAAGAAAGATATTCGCGTCATCTTTGAGCGCGATCCTGCAGCAAAAAGCGTATTGGAGGTTGTCCTTTGTTATTCGGGATTGCACGCTATTTGGTTGCATAGAATTTCGCACGCCCTCTTTAAACGCGGCTGGATAGTCTCTGCGCGGCTCGTGTCAAATTTTTGTAGATTTTTAACGGGCATTGAAATTCACCCTGGCGCGACGATTGGCGACGGACTTTTTATTGACCACGGCACGGGAATTGTTATCGGTGAAACTGCAGAACTCGGCAAGAACGTTACACTTTATCAAGGCGTGACTTTGGGCGGCACCGGTAAAGAAAAGGGCAAACGTCATCCGACAATCGGCAATAATGTCGTCGTGGCTACTGGCGCAAAAGTTCTCGGCTCCTTTAAAGTTGGCGACCATGCTAAAATCGGCGCGGGTTCAGTCGTATTAAAAGAAGTTCCGCCACATGCAACGGTTGTCGGTATACCAGGGCGCGTCGTTGTCTTACACGGCAAGCGCGTACATAACGAGGAAGAATATCGCGAAGCTGTTGCAGAGTTATGCAAGGCTCGCGGCTATGATATTGACAATCCGCAAATTTTTTCCGAACTTATGGAGGAAATCGACGTTGACTTGAATCATGACATTTTGCCCGACCCAGAACGCGAAATGATTGAGGTTGCACTTCGACAAATTCAGCGGCTGGAGTCTCGCGTTAATGAATTGGAAAGGGAACTTGCCGCCGCCCGCGCAGAAATTTCCGCCGAAGCAATGCGCACCTCGTCCATAGAAGTTTCTTTGACAAATAAAGTTGACTTGACTAAAAGGAGCGTTGAACATGAAAACTGAACTTAAAACCGTCCGCAAGCAAATGATGGCTCGCGACTTGAAAGGGGTAATCGACCTGCCGAATTACGCCGACAATCAGCGCGTGGAAGTCACCGTTTCTCCCAGAGAAGAAGAGCGCAAAAAAATTTTGAGCCAAGAAGAGATTGATGCCATTTGGAGCAGGATAGAAGGTTACTGGGGCAGTGTGGATTTTGATAAGTCGAAAACTCTTGACGATTGGCGCAAAGAAAGGATGGAAGAAAGATATGGGATTAAATTTGCTGATTGACACGAACGTCGTTGTGGATTCTTTTTTGGAACGCGAACCATTTCTTTCCATGAGCAGAAGGGCAATTTCCCTGTCAAAAAAATATCCTGTCAAAAGTTTTATTTCGGCGTCGACCGTCACGGACATTTATTACATCACTTATAAAAATTTGAAAAATCATCAAGTAGTACGCGAATTGTTCAAAGAGCTTTTCGAGTTCGTTAGTGTTGTCGCTGTGACTGACGACGACATTCACGCCGCTTTTGCATTGAATTGGAAAGATTTTGAGGACTCCGTTCAATATGCCGTTGCCAAGTCGAATAATTTTGACGGAATAGTAACGCGCAACATGCAAGGCTTTGACGCTGATGACGCCGTTAAAATTTTTACGCCTGAAGAAGTTTGCAAATATGTTGAGGAAAATTTGGAGGAATGGTACCCTATGATTAAAGTTTACAATACAATGAGCCGGTCGAAAGAAATTTTTAAGCCGCTTAAAAAAGGCGAGGTTAGCATTTATTGCTGCGGTGTGACGCCCTACAATGCGCCGCATATCGGCAACGCCCGCCCGTTCGTTACGTGGGATGTAATTCGTCGATTTTTTATAAAGAGTGGTTACAAAGTCCGCTACATTCAAAATTTCACCGACGTTGACGACAAGATTATTAAAACGGCAAATGAACAGGGCGTAACGTGGAAAGATATTGCCGAAAAAAATATCGTCGCTTATTTTAAGAGTATGGACGCGCTGAACGTCCGCCGCGCAGATTTTTATCCAAAAGTTTCAGAGACAATGGGCGATATTATTAACATGATTCAAACGCTCGTTGACAAAGGTTTTGCTTACGTGCTGGACAATGGCGACGTGTTCTACAGCGTCGAACAGGATAAAAGTTATGGCAAATTAAGCGGGCGTAAACTTTCCGACATGATGGCTGGTGCGCGTGTTGAGGTTGACGAGCGTAAACATCACCCAATGGATTTCGCGTTGTGGAAGGCGGCTAAGCCAGGCGAGCCGTATTGGGAAAGTCCGTGGGGGCAAGGGCGTCCTGGTTGGCATATCGAGTGCTCGGCAATGTCGCTGAAGTTTTTGGGCGAAAAGTTTGACTTTCACGGCGGCGGCTCCGATTTAATCTTCCCGCACCATGAAAACGAAATCGCACAAAGTCAGGCGGCTCTCGGCGACGAAAATTCTTTTGCGCAGTATTGGTTGCACAACGGTTTTATAACCGACGGCAACGAAAAACTTAGCAAGTCGAATAAAGAAATGGTTAAGCGCAATAAAGGATTTTTCACGGTCGAGGAAGTTTTAGCGAAATATCCGGGCGAAGTGATTCGTTTGCTTTTGTTGCAGACGCATTATCGCAATCCGCTTGAATTCAATGAGATCAGAGTAATTGAGGCGCAAGAATTTTTCGGCAAGTTGGCTAAGGCGTATTGGCAACTGGACGACTTAGCGCGGCGGATTCATGCGGGCGAATTTATTAAAGATACGGGCGAGAAAAATTTTGCAATAACAGTAAGTCAAGCGGGCGGGCTTGTCGAGGAAGGCGAGCGGCTCCTGTCAAACTTCTACGCGGCAATGGACGACGACTTTAACACCGCGCTTGCGATAACTCACATGTTCGAGTTGGCTAAAGAAATCGGCGAATACTATGGCGAATTTGTTAACGGAAAAATTTTGCCCGTGACGATTGACGGCGATATAATTTTGCGCGTTCGGGATATTTACATGGAAATGGCGGAGATTATTGGTATCTTTGAACAGCCCGTGCCCGTCGAAAAAGTTGAAGAAAAACCAGCCGAACCCGAACTTGTCAACGCGCTCATGAAAATTATCCTTGCACTTCGACAAGACGCACGCGCCGCAAAAAATTGGGCAGTTGCCGATAAAATTCGCGACGAACTTAAAACGGTTGGAATTGTCGTTGAGGACACGCCGCAAGGAGCAACATGGAAGAAAGTTTAATCAAAACTTTGTCGCCATTGGTTTTGGCTCATATCGGCGACGCTTATTTTCATCTGTACGTTCGCACGCGCCTTTTGCAAGTTACACACAACATAACCCGCTTGCACGATCTCAGCGCGGAAATTGTTTCAGCGACCGCGCAGGCGAAGACTTACCACGCGATAGAAAATTTTTTAACGGAAGAGGAACGCGATATTTTCCGACGCGGCAGAAATGCTAAAAGTCATGCGCCGCGCAAGGCAACTGTCGCCGAATACCACGCGAGCACCGGTTTTGAAGCTCTGCTTGGTGAACTTTATCTTAAGAAAAATTTTACGCGGCTTGAGGAAATTTGCGAACTAGCATTTAAAGCGGCGTCCTTATAAAAAATTTTTGGAGGATTTAAGAGTTGGACGATAACTTAATCTTTGGACGCAACGCCGTTATGGAGCTGTTAAAGTCGGGGCGGAGTGTCAACAAAATTTTTATCGCGGAGGGCAGTCGCGACGGCTCAATTCAAAAAATTTTTTCACTTGCCAAAACAGCGGGCGTTGTTGTAGAATTCGTAAAGCGTGACAAACTCGATAAGCTGTGCGACGGTCGTCATCAAGGCGTAGCGGCATTGGCGGCGGCGATTAATTATTCGACGCTCGAAGAAATTTTGGAGCTTGACGAATCGCCTTTTATAGTTTTGCTAGACGAATTGGAAGACCCACAAAATTTCGGCGCAATACTCCGGACGGCGGAGGCAGTCGGTGTGCACGGCGTGATAATTCCAAAGCGTCGAAGCGTCCAACTCAATGCAACAGTTTTCAAAACGTCGGCGGGCGCGGCTGAATACGTCAAAGTCGTGCAAGTCACAAACGTCGCTCAAACTTTAAAAAATCTGCGCGGGCGTGGATTAAAAATCGTTGGCGCAGACATGAGCGCGGAAATTAATTTCCGGCAGGCGAATTTAACGGGCGGAATCGTTTTGATAATCGGTAGCGAGGGTAAAGGCATGAGACGCTTGACGCGGGAAAATTGCGACTTGCTGATAAAAATTCCGATGGTCGGCAAAATTAATTCGCTAAATGCCTCAGCGGCGGGCGCAGTGCTCATGTACGAAATTTTTTTTCAGCGGAGCTATCATAATGAATAAAAAGCGACCGCATTACCTCGTTGACGGCTACAATCTGATTCACGTTTGGCAGGAGATTAACACCGACGATTTAGCGACAGCACGCGATTTTTTGATTCGCAATCTGCACGAGTACGGCGCGTATGAAAAATTTGAGATAACACTTGTCTTTGATGCCGCACGCAGCGAGGACGAGGAGCGCGTTGAAGCCTACGACGATTTTTTTCGCGTAGTGTACAGCGGCTTTAATGAAACGGCAGACAACGTTATTGAGCGGCTTTCCTACGAAGAAGTTCGCAAGCGGCGCGAGGTGCACGTTGTCAGCTCGGACGCAACGATTGAGACCGTCATTTTGGGCGCGGGAGCTTATCGGCATCCTTCGCGGGAATTTTATCGGGCGGTCAAGCGCGCTAAACAACATTTGCGCAAAGAATATCTCGGCAATGTAACTTTGCCCGTCAAGCGCAATGAAATTGGCGACCGAATCGGCGCAGATGTTTTCGCTAAGCTCGAAAAACTTCGGCGAGCAAAATAATAATTTTTTTGTTAGGAGTGTGATTATCTGTGGCAGTAACTAAAAGAATTTTTCAACTGTCTAAAGAATTTGAACGCGACGAAAAAGAAATTATCGCGTTCTTAGCCTCGCAAGGAATTAAAGTTTCAAATCGACTCAGCGCGGTCAGCGAGGACGCT
>CAMJKR010000176.1 GCA_946406415.1 uncultured Selenomonadales bacterium
CCGATACCGTAACCAATAATCGACGCCAATAAGCCGAGCCAACCATTGTGGCAAAAGCCGTAAACGCCAAACGGAATGAAAAACACCAGTAAAAATCCAGTCTTGCCCAGCCGCCTAAAAATATTTCTAAGTTTATTTTTCATGCAAAACACCCTCTTTAATTTATCGTCGAACGAATTATAACAAATTATGCTTTTTTCGTCGATAAAAATTTTGACAATTTAGCTAAGGGAAAATATAATGCAAGCGGTTAAACGGCTACTTTTAATAAGAGAGGTTTTGCGCATGAGAAAAGTTTTATTGCCGTTTCTGCTGATGATTTTTTTGATTAGTTGCTGTGGTTGCGGGCAAAATTCAAATGACATCAACAGTCCGAAATACACGGGGAAAATCATAATCGGAATCGACGACGAATACGCGCCCTTTGGATTCAGAGATAAGAACGGCGAACTTATCGGCTTTGACATTGACTTAGCTAAAGAGGCGGCAAAACGTATGGGCGTCAAATTTGAGTTCAAACCTATTGGCTGGAACAACAAGGAAAATGAATTGGCTTCCGGCAATGTCGATATAATTTGGAACGGAATGGACATTACGCCCGAACGTCAAGCGCGTATCCTTTACAGCAAGCCTTACATGAGCAACCGCCAAATTCTTCTGGCTAAAAAGAGCGCGGGTTTTAATCTTTCTTCCGAAAACGACTTGGCTGGCAAAATCGTCGGCACGCAAGCCGGCTCAACTGCTGAAACTTACATTGCCGAAAATAAAACGCTCCTGAACAGCTTCAAAGACTTTAAAACTTATGCCACGTTCAAGCAAGCATTTACCGCGTTGGCTGACGGAGAAGTTGACGTGCTGATTATCGACGAACTCGTTGGACGTTACGAGCTTAGCAGGATTCCGCGCAAGTTTGAAGTAATCGACATTACGATAGGTCCTGTCACACAACTTGGAATTGGTTTTCGCAAAGATGATGTTGAGTTGCGCAACAGAGTTCAAAAAGTTTTCGATGAAATGGTTGCCGACGGTACGACCAAAAAAATTTCCGAGCATTGGTTCCAAGCCGACTTGATTATACATAAAAAATAATTTTAACGAGGAGATTTTGCGCATGAAAAAATTTTTTCTGCTACTGCTGATGATTTTTTTGATTAGCGGCTGTGGACAGGATTCAAACGACGTTAACAGCCCGAAATATAAAGGCACGCTTGTAATTGGACTTGATGACGAATACGCGCCCTTTGGCTTCAGAGACAAAAACGGCGAACTCGTCGGCTTCGATATTGACTTGGCTAAAGAGGCGGCAAAACGCATGGGCGTTAAATTTGACTTCAAGCCCATTGACTGGAACAATAAAGAAAATGAATTGGATTCCGGCAAAATTGATATTATCTGGAACGGACTCGATATTACGCCCGAACGTCAAGAACGTATCCTCTACAGCAAGCCTTACATGGACAATCGTCAAATTCTGTTAGCTAAGAAGAGTGCCGACTTTAATTTTACTTCCGAAAACGATTTGGCGGGAAAAATCGTCGGGACGCAAGCCGGCTCAAATTCCGAAACTTATGTTGACGAAAACAAAACTCTCCTGAACAGCTTTAAGGATTTTAAAACTTATGCCACGTTTAAGCAGGCATTTGCCGATTTGTCGGACGGGAAAGTTGACGTGTTGATTGTCGACGAATTGGCAGCGCATTATGAGCTTAGCAAAATCCCGCGCAAGTTCGAGATAAGTGAGGTGACAATCGGACCTGTTACGCAACTTGGAATTGGTTTTCGCAAGCGTGATGTTGAGTTGCGCGACAGAGTTCAAAAAGTGTTCGACGAAATGATTGCTGACGGGACGACTAAAAAAATTTCCGAGCAATGGTTTCAAGCTGATTTGATTACGCACAAGAAGTAAATTTGTATTAAGAGGATTTTAGTTATGAAAAAGATTTTTCTGCTACTCATAATAATTTTCCTGATGACCGGTTGCGGCGGGGAAAAAAATTCTAACGACGCCAAAAGCCCTAAGTACAGCCGTATAATTACAGTCGGGTTTGACGAATTCGCGCCAATGGGATTCACAGAAAACGGCGAAGTTGTTGGCTTTGACGTTGACTTGGCTAAAGAGGCAGCAAGACGCATGGGGGTGACATTTGAATTCAAGCCTATTGATTGGAGCAATAAAGAACGCGAATTGGATTCCGGTAATGTCGACATGATTTGGAACGGGCTGACTATGCTTGAAGAGCGCAAAGAGCATATGACTTTTAGCAAGCCTTACATGGACAACCGCCAAATTCTTTTAGTCGCGAAAGACAATTCGCAAGGGATTCACTCTTTGGGCGACTTAACGGGCAAAATTGTTGCCGCGCAGGCTGGTTCCTCTGCTGAAGCTTATATCGACGAGGACGAATACCTCCGAGATAGTTTTGCAAAGTTTAAGACTTACCGCAATATCAACGAGGGATTCGAGGCTTTGAGCAAAGGAGAAGTCGACGCGCTGATTACCGACGAGATTGCGGCGCGTTACTACATAAACAAAAATCATGATAAGTTTGAGATTGTAGAGGCGACAGTTGGACCAATCGCGGAATTTGGAATTGGTTTTCGCAAGGGCAATACCGAGTTGCGCGATAAAATTCAACAAGTTTTCGATAGTATGGTTAAAGACGGTGCCGCCAAAGAAATTTCCGAGCAATGGTTCGGTGCCGATTTGATTAAGTCAAGCAGGTAAATCTTATAGAAAGGAAATTAATAGTGAAGAACATTTTAATTGCAACTCTGCTTTTGTTGACGATGATATTCACGAGTTGCGGCGGCGACCCCAATAAGATAACAAAAATTACAATCGGTGTTGACGACGAATTCGCGCCAATATGTTTCTACGATGAACGGAATAAACTTGTAGGCTTTGATGTCGACCTCGCCAAAGAGGCGGCGAATCGCATGGGCGTTGAGGTAGAATTCAAGTCCATTGATTGGGATAACAAAAAGGAGGAAATTACGTCCGGCAACATTGACATGATTTGGAACGGGCTAGACATAACCGAAGAGCGCAAAGAGTACATGATTTTTACCAAACCTTACATGGTTGATCGTCAAGTTCTTTTGGTTAGGCGCAAAACGAACGAAAATATTCATTCCGAAGTTGACCTCGCGGGAAAAATTGTTGGCGTTCAAGCCGGCTCCACTTCAGACGATTATCTCAGTCAAGATGAAAATCTTATCCGCACTTTCAAAGAGTACAGGACTTACGGGAATTTTATAGAGGTTACTTCAGCTTTGCGAAACAAGGAAATTGATGTGCTTGTTTGCGACGAACTTATTGCCCGCTATGAAGTAAATAAAACTCCAAAGCAACTTGAGATGATTAACATTAAAATTGGTTCTGTTGCTGAAATGGCAGTTGGTTTCCGTAAAGATAATGTCGAATTGCGCGATAAAGTTCAAGAAGTTTTCGACGAGATGATTAAAGACGGTACCGCCAAAAAAATTTCCGAGAAATGGTTTCAAGCCGACGTTATCGAAAAGAGATGACGCTTCGGCTTTTCACTTAGTTTTCAAAAAATTTCATGCCGCGCTTGCAATGCAATTACCAGTAAAGTATAATGCAACGTGGCTATTAATTTTTTTAGCGAAAGGAAGTTTTGTAAGTATGAAAAAAATTTTTATGGCGGCGTTGCTCCTAGTGACGATGGTATTTGCCGGTTGCGGCGGCGGCGGAAATGAGCCTGCTAAGTCGGACGGCGACGCTAAGAAAATGGACAAAATCGTAATCGGGCTTGACGACGAATACGCGCCGATGGGATTCAAGGACGAACAAAATAAAATTATCGGCTTCGACGTTGACTTGGCAAAAGAGGCGGCAAAACGTCTTGGCTCTGAGGTTGAGTTCAAAGCAATCGACTGGAACAGCAAAGAGGCGGAGCTTAAATCGGGACGCATTGACATTATCTGGAATGGACTCGACATTACGCCCGAACGCCAACAAAATATGCTTTTCAGCGATCCTTACATGGACAATCGCCAAATCGTTTTCGTGAAGAAGGGCAACGACCAGGACATTAAGTCGGAGTCTGACCTCGCGGGTAAAGTTGTTGGCACGCAAGCCGGCTCCACTGCAGAATCTTATATTGCCGGCAACGAAGAACTCAAGAATAGCTTTAAGGAGTTCAAAACTTATGGCGACTATGTTAGCGCGTTCATGGACTTAGAGAACGGCAGACTTGACGCACTTGTTTGCGACGAAATTGTTGGGCGTTATGCCATGAGCAAGCAAGATGGCAAATTTGACGCGCTTGACGTTGCTGTTGGTCCTATCACCCAATTTGGCATTGCCTTCCGTAAAGAAGATACCGAACTGCGCGATAAAGTGCAAAAAGTGTTCGATGAAATGGTTAAGGACGGCGCGGCCGGGAAAATTTCGGAGCAATGGTTCCAAGCTGATTTAGTTAAGAAAAAATAATCGGCAGTTACTGCTGACTTAAAAACAGTGACCGCCGCCGTGTTAGTGGCTAGTGGCTAGTAGTTAGTGGTTAGGAAAAAATTTCTAATCACTAACCACCAACCACTAATCACTAAGTCGGGGGGAGTTATGGAATAACTGTTATGGAAAAATTTTTGGATATGACAGTCCTCATATTGGAGGGCGCACAAGTCACGCTGGAAATTTTCTTCGTGACTTTAATTTTAAGCTTGCCGATAGGGGCATTGGCGGCGTTAGGGAGGATTTCGAGTTTCGCGCCGCTAAGGTATTTAATGGAGTTCTACGTTTGGATAATGCGCGGTACGCCGTTAATGTTGCAACTTTTGTTCGTGTACTTCGCGTTGCCAATGGTCGGAATAATGTTGCCGGACGTAGCGGCGGCTCTGCTGGCGTTCACGCTTAACTACGCGGCGTATTTTGCAGAAATTTTCCGCGCAGGCATTCAAGCGATACCAAAGGGACAATACGAGGCGGCAAAAGCTTTGGGGCTTAAGCATTGGCAGATGATGCGCTATGTAATTTTTCCACAAGTTTTGCGCGTCGTGTTGCCGCCAATCTCCAACGAAACTATAAACCTCGTCAAGGACACGTCGCTGATTTATATTTTGGCAATGAACGACTTGTTAAGAGTGGCGCGGACAATCGTACAACGCGAATTCGACATGACGCCATTTGTTATCGCCGGCGCATTTTATCTGGCAATGACTGCGGTTCTGACGTGGATTTTTAAGAAACTCGAACAACGTTACGGCTCATATGAAACTTAAGTGGTTAGTGGCTAGTGGTTAGTGATTAGAAAAAGAGGAGGCTTTGAATTGTTGATTAGGAAAATATTGCTGAGTCTCCTCATTTTAATTGCGGCGACTTCAGCGGCACAAGCGGCAGAACAAAAAGCCGAACCAAATTTTGCCGAGCGAAAAGCTAATCTTGCCGAAGTTAGCGCGATTCGTGTTGGTTACGGCGCAGGCACAATTCGGATTGTCGTCGACATGACAAAAAAAGTTGACTTCACCGAGTCTTACGTTGAAAATCCCTCGCGAATTATTATCGACCTTAAAAACTCGTGGCTAAGTCCGACTGCCCAGCGCGAAATCGAATTGAAATCTTTAGCGGCTAAAAAAATTCGCGTCGCACAGTTTGACCCGTCGACTGTCC
>CAMJKR010000177.1 GCA_946406415.1 uncultured Selenomonadales bacterium
GCGAAGCGGAAGAACTTGCCGATATGAAATTGCTCGCCCGTATGCAAAAAAAAGTTTACGGCGGTTATGGCATCGGATTAATTATCATGCCGACTTACGATTGCAATTTCCGTTGTCCGTATTGTTTTGAGCAACACCGCTTGAACAAGGGACGGGATTGGCTTTCCAAAACAATGAGCGATGAAATGATTGAGGCTGTTTTCTCCGCAATGAAAAATTATAAATCCAGAGGCTTCGACGTTGACCACTGCACTTTTTATGGCGGCGAACCTTTACTGGCAAAAAATCTTCCCGTCGTGCGCAAAATCGCCGAGCATTGTCGCGAACTCGATTTGACTATGACCGCAATAACCAACGGCTATGACCTTGAGGCTTATCGCGAATTTTTTGAGGAATTTAAATTTGAATTTCTGCAAATAACGGTTGACGGCGTGGGCGAAGTCAACGACCGGCGCAGAATTCATAAAGACGGCGTCGGCACTTACGAAAAGATTTTGGCAAATGTCGAGCTTGCGTTGGAGCTTGGGATAAGAGTTTCTTTGCGCGTAAATATTGGTCTTGGAAATATTCACGGTATGAAAGATTTGATTGACGACCTCAAGGCTCGCGGCTTTATCGATAAAGAAAAAGAACGCGCCGCCGAAGAAAAATCCTTGAGAGAAACCGACCCTAAGGCAAGAACTAAGCGCGGCAGATTTTCTTATTACTTCAAAGCCACAACCAATGACTTTAAATACGAAAAAAATATTCTCCGCGAAAAAGATATTCTCGACGAGCTGATAAAATACGGATTAACCACCGAAGAAGCTTTCGACCGTGAATCTCAATATTCAGTCGTCGCTAGATTAAAATCTCTCTTCCAAAAGGAAAGTTTTTCGTCATTTGAGCCGGCGTATTGTGGCGCGGAACGCGGTATGGCAGTTGTCGACCCCTACGGAAAGATTTTCCCTTGTTGGGATTTCGTCGGCAAAGATGATAAAGCTATGGGATTCGTCGATATTAAAACCGGACGTTTTCTTTTTGGTTTCGATAAGGCGAAATGGAAAACTCGCACCGTCGATATTATGGAAAAGTGCAAAACTTGTCCTTACTGCTTTATTTGTCGCGGCGGTTGCGCCTCTCGTGCCGATTATAATACGGGAAATTGTTTCCGCGAAGATTGCGGCGAAAGTAAGGAAATTTTTAACTCTGTTGCCTCGCTGATTGCCGGTACTCATTGGCAAGAACATCACGAAAAAGAATTGTCGCTGTCTTTGGCGGGTCCTCTGTCACGCCTTACCGAACAGGAACGCGAAACTATCATTACGACCAAAAGTCAGAAAGAAATTTTCGACATTGCCAAATCTGCGGGAGTTATGCCGGAAAAAGTTCAGGAGAATTTTTAATGGGATAGATTGAAATCACTTGCAAACAATAACGCCACGTTATATAATGCGGAAAAGTTTTAAGGAGGAATTGTTATGGGA
Organism: uncultured Selenomonadales bacterium; assembly: GCA_946406415.1. Lineage (GTDB taxonomy): Bacteria > Bacillota > Negativicutes > Selenomonadales > Selenomonadaceae > Quinella. Next base: position 1,467 of record CAMJKR010000177.1, read on the forward strand.
AAATTGACAGACGACCAGAAAGCTAACCTCTCGGAAGAGTTAATCGCTAAGGCAATTAATTGCGAAACTCCCGAACAACTCGTTGAACTTGCAAAAAGCGAAGGCATTGAGCTGACTTTGGACGAGGCAGAGGCTTACCTTGCCGAAATGGACGACATCGAACTTGATAGCCAACAACTTAAAGCGGTTGCCGGTGGTGGCTGGTGCCCATTCGAGTGCGAATGCGATGGAAAGTATCCGAAGTCGTGCGGTTAAAATGTTCGATAACGGAAATGTGGCTGGTATCTGTTAAGAAGGAATGATTATGGCATTGACTAAAGAACAGCAAGCAAACCTCTCGCAAGAATTAATCGCGAAGGCCATGCAGTGCGAAACGGCGGAGGAACTCGTCGAAATCGCCAAAAAAGAAGGCTATGAGCTGACTTTAGAAGAGGCAGAGGCTTATCTCGACGAAATGGACGACTTTGAACTCGACAGCCAACAACTTAAAGCGGTTGCCGGCGGCTGGTGCATGGACCATTGCGCGTGTTTGGGAAGTCATCAGTCGCCGAATGAAGGAGGGGGTGGGAGTTAATCGCTAAAGCTCTGCAGTGCGAAACGGCTGAAGAACTCGTCGAAATCGCCAAAAAAGAAGGCTATGAGCTGACTTTAGAAGAGGCAGAGGCTTATCTCGAAGAAATGAACGACATCGAACTCGACAGCCAACAACTCAAGGCGGTTGCCGGCGGTGGTATCTGCTGGAAAGATTGCAAGTGCAATGGAGATTCTGAATGTCGTTCCTTTAATTGTTGATAATAGTCAATAAAGTGGACAAGAAATCAGAGAGAGGAGGAATTGTTATGGAGAAATTGACCGCCGAACAAAAAGCTAATCTCTCGCAAGAATTAATCGCGAAGGCTCTGGATTGCGAGACCCCCGAACAGCTTATCGAACTTGCCAAGAGCGAAGGCATTGACCTGACTAAGGAAGAGGCAGAAGCTTATCTTGACGAATTGGACGACATTGAACTCGATAGACAACAACTGAAACAAGTTGCAGGTGGTGATCAATGTGAAATTCTTGATCCTGAGCAAGTTTGCGATCACAGCGAATGGTGGTAAAAAAGAAAGAATAATTCAAAATGAAAGTACAAAATCTGAAAGTTAAAGATTATCTTGAGCATCTTCGCCGCCAAGTCGTATTGGAAATTATTTCGGACGAGTGCTTGGCGGCTTTTTCAAATGTCGAGGCGCAATACGGCAAAGAGATTTCTCTCGGGAGCGGCTTTGAAGTCAGACTCGGCAATCCTGCGCGCTACGTCGATTACATATTGACTGTCGCTTAAGAAAATATCCCGCTTGTAGATTTTATCTGGGTTGAAATTGATTACGAGCAATTTGCGGCTGATAAAAAAATCGAGCCGTGTTTTTTTGTCAACGTCGCCTCGAAAGACGGCGATTATACCGAGTTTTGGGATAAAGTTTTGCCGATATTTATGGGCGAACAAAGAGCGCGTAAACTTCGTGCACCGCTGGACAATTTGACGGCGAATTTGCCTAAAGACTCGCATATAAAACAAATCGGCACGATGACAGGACGCGGCGAACTCGACATAATGCGACTTTATTTATCGCTCCACAAATGGGAAGATATTTATCCCACGCTGGAGAAAATCGGTTGGAAAGGCGACATTAAAGCTTTATCGGCGGCGATTGAACCTTGGCACGAAAATTTTAGCGTGGCACTCACTTTCGATTTGAGCGAAAAAGGCGTACATGACAAAATGGGCTTTGAATTATTTCCGCGCTGGCGTCATCCTTTGCTCGTCGACAGATTTATTGCGCGGCTTGAGCGGTCGGGCTTGTGTTTGAAGTCGAAAGGCGACGCACTCCGCCGTTGGATAAGAATTCTTCCCGACGCCGATCCATTTATCCAGACTGATATTCATTATTTTAAGCTGAATTATTTGGACGGAAAAATTATTGAGGCGAAAGCGTACATTGAGCAGAAACCGCACCTTATCCACCATTATTTTTCCAACTATTATCGCCCGCTTTACGTCGAATTTATTTTGAACGACGGAAAAAATACGTTGCCGATTGGCACCGCCATGAAATATCTTTACGATTGCGAGGAAAATAATATTCGGCGCGTCAAATTTTCGGGCGACGTTGGCAATTACGAACACCTTGACCGCTTATTATCGGAGTGCAAAGCGGCAGGAATCATTGCAACGGTTGAATTATCGGGCAAAATTACACGCAAGCAATTAAAAGACATGATAGCGGCGGGCGCAGGCGAATTTGTTGCCGATATTGAAAATTCCGCGCTGAAAACGTTGCAAGAACTCAACTTTGCTGACGTGCAGGCGAAATGGTTTATGGACGGCGAAAACTTCCGCGACCTTGAGCAAATAACAAAACTTGCCGAATCGTTCGGCGTAAAAGAATTGATAATAACCGGCATGAAACCGCACGACATAAAAAAATCTGCTCCGAGCCGTGAAGCTTTGGAACAGACCGCGAATTTTATTAATGCTTACGAAAAAAATCCCGCGCAGATGAAATTATCCGTTGAGCCGTGTTTTTCTGTGCTTAAAGCGTTAATGGGCGGCGCAGACCCTAAGAAAAATCCAAATCGCGGCGTAAATCGCGGTTGCACGGCAGGACTAAATCATTTTTGCATTACGTCGACAGGAAAATTTTCCCCGTGCAGTTTCATTCCCGACGAGGTAGCAACTTCAATCGCCGATTATTGGGAAAAATCTCCGACGCTTAAAAATTTCCGCGCATTGGAAGAAAATCATAAGGAACTATGCAAGGATTGCTGTTATAAGCGACGTTGTTTGCCGTGTCCCGCGCTCAAAATTCTAAACTGTCCGCTTGCAAGTTATAAATCCTCGTTATATAATGCGGAAAAGTTTTAAGGAGGAATTGTTATGGGCAAATTGACAGACGACCAGAAAGCTAACCTCTCGGAAGAGTTAATCGCTAAGGCAATTAATTGCGAAACTCCCGAACAACTCGTTGAACTTGCAAAAAGCGAAGGCATTGAGTTGACTTTGGAAGAGGCGGAAGCTTATCTTGACGAAATGGACGACATCGAACTTGATAGCCAACAACTTAAATCGGTTGCCGGCGGCGGCTGGTGCCCTGGCGATTGCAAGTGCAAAGGAGAGGCTATTTCGGATGCCCATTGATTGTTGATAATAGTCAATAAAGTGGACAAGAAATCAGAGAGAGGAAAAAATTTTAGCTTCAAAAAATTAGTACACAAAGAAAGAGTAATTCAAAATGAAAGTACAAAATATAAAGGTTAAAGATTATCTTGAACATCTTCGCCGCCAAAACGTATCGGAAATAATTTCGGACGAGTGTTTGGCGGCTTTTTTAAATGTCGAGGCGCAATACGGCAATGAAATTAGTTCCGTGAGCGGCTATGAAGTCAGGCTCGGCAACCCTGCGCGCTACGTCGATTACATATTGACTGTCGATGAAGAAAATATCCCGTTTGTAGATTTTATCTGGGTTGAAATTGATTACGAGCAATTTGCGGCTGATAAAAAAATCGAGCCGTGTTTTTTTATCAATGTCACCCCGAAAGACGGCGATTATACGGAGTTTTGGGATAAAGTTTTGCCGATATTTATGGGCGAGCAAAGAGCGCGTAAACTTCGCCCGTCACTGGATAATTTAACGGCAAATTTGCCTGAAAATGTTAGCATAAAACAAATAGGCACGATGACCGGGCGCGGCGAACTCGACATAATGCGAATTTATTTATCGCTCCGCAAATGGGAAGATATTTATCCCACGCTGGAGAAAATCAGTTGGAAAGGCGATATAAAAGCTTTATCGGCGGCGATTGAAACTTGGCACGAATCTTTTAGCGCAGGTATCGCTTTCGATTTGAGCGAAAAAGGCGTTCATGACAAAATTGGCATTGAAGTATTTCCGCGCTGGCGTCATCCTCTGCTTGTTGACAGATTTATTGCGCGGTTGGAGCGGTCGGGTTTGTGTTTGAAGTCGAAAGGCGACGCACTCCGCCGTTGGATAAGAATTCTGCCTGACGCCGACCCGTTTATCCAGACCGATATTCATTATTTCAAGCTGAATTATTTGGACGGGAAAATTATTGAGGCGAAAGCGTACATTGAGCAGAAACCGCACCTTATCCACCATT
>CAMJKR010000178.1 GCA_946406415.1 uncultured Selenomonadales bacterium
CATTGTACATAGGGACAACTATGGAAATTGCACAGGTTGACGGGGGGGGGGGATTAATAATGCCATAAAAAATTTCTCCTTTTAAAGTTTAGTATTCCACAGCAACGTGACGTTGCATCCAGATAGCGCGATTTGCCGCTCAAAATTTTTAGCTAATCGCCGCGCCTTAAAGTTTAGTATTCCACATAATCAAAGCGTCTTCGCCGTTGTCAAGATAATAACCCTTGCGCCGTCCGACGCTCCGAAGTCCAAAGCTCCTATAAAGTTTAATCGCCGCCGTGTTGCTCGGTCGAACTTCTAAAGTTATCGCCGTCGCGCCGCGTGCTTTAACTGCCTTAATAAGTTCGCCGAAAAGAATTGTCCCGATGCCTTGCGCACGATATTCCGGCTCAACTGCCACGCTCATGACTTCCGCTTGATTGAACGAAACCCACGCGCCCGCATACGCCACAATTTTTCCGTCAAGTTCGCCGACAATGTAAGTTGCCAATTCGTTCTTAGCCTCGTGCCAAAAATCCTCGCGCTTCCACGGCATTGCAAAACTTTTCTCTTCAATCGTTGCAACGGCGTCTGCGTCTTCTTGCGTCATTGCTCGAAAGGTAAGCCGTGCCTCTTCTCCCATAGCTCTTCCGCCTCCGAACGCCTGACATAAAGCGGCTCCAAATTCATCACGTTATCAACTCTTCTTAAATTTTGTGCGCACCACGCCACCGCCGACGCTCGCGGCATTCTTAAATGTGGCGGCGCAAGTTTTACATTCGGCGGCAACGGAACTTTGATTTTGTGTAGCACGTCGCCGCAAAGTAAAAAATCTCCCGCCGCGTATTGCAACTCATTAATTATTTCGTCTATCGGCTCAATGTCCAGCTCTGTTAACGATAAAGCGTCCTCGAACAGCTGATAATACGCACGATTTTTTTGCGCGTCGATTAGCGGCACGACTTTTGCGTTCGGGAAGTTGTAAGACATTGCTAACAAAGTTGGTACGCCGATTATTTTTATTCCCCACGCATAAGCCAACGCCTTAGCCGTCGCCAAACCGATTCGCAAGCCCGTAAACGAACCGGGACCAATGCTTACTGCTACCGCGTCAAGATTTTCAAACGCGCCCGATATTTTTATGACTTCCTCGACTTGCGGCATTAACGTTTCTGAAAAACTTTGCGGCGATTCGCGTATACTTTCCGCCAAAATTTTCCCGTTAAAAACTACTGCCACGCTTGCCGCCCGCGTCGAAGTTTCTATTCCCAAAATCCGCAAGCTCAATCATCCTTTGTAACGAATTCTTCAAGCTCTTTGATAAAATCCTCGTGTTCCTCGCCGACGCATGAAAAACTTATCCGCCGCATGTTTTTGGAGTCTTTAATCCGCTCAATTTTTATCACGACGTAATTTTCCGGTAAAGCGTGCGGAAATTTTTCCGCCCACTCAATGAAGACAATTCCCTCCGGAAAGTCGGTGTATTCGTAAAAGCCAATGTCCTCTAATTCGTCTTCGGAGCGCAAGCGGTACAAATCAAAGTGTACAATCGGACAAAAGCCCTCGTAAACGCTCATCAAGTTAAAAGTCGGGCTGGTAACTTCGCCCTGAACGCCCAAAGTACGCGCCATGCTCTGTACGAAAAGAGTTTTACCCGCGCCCAAGCCGCCTTCCAAACAAATTACAGTGCCCTCGCGCACGCGCTGAGCTACCTTAGCCGCCAATTTTACCGTCCCGTATGGGGACTGGGTTATGTGCGTAAACAAAATTTTATCCACTCCTCAAAAATTTTTCCGACCAGTAACGATAAGCGCAGTTTATCAGACGCAAAAAATTTTTTCAACAAGCAAACGCGAATTGTGGTAAAATCATTTAAAAAGGAGATGAAAACTTTGAGAGTCGAAGAATTATCTTTCCGCGAACTTTATCACCAGATTTGTCTGTTGAGTGACGCGGGCTTAATTGAGTCGGTAAATCTGCGCGATGTATTTGAATTTCCGCCCGATGAAAAACTCGACGCCTTTTTAACTTACGCTTGCATTGACGACGGAACTTTTGTTTTTGAGATTTTAGCGGGCGCAAAAGTCAGCGGCGGGCGCATAAAAATTTTTCCAGGCAGTTATAAAAAATCTGCTAAGCTCAAGCGCGGGCAAGTCGACAATGCCGAATTGAAAATTTTGACTGCCGAATACGCGCTGCCTTTTCGCGACCGAATTTATATGATTGACGACAGAATTGACACTGGCACCCGTGAAGAAACGCGCCTTATAAAAAATCTCGACGCCTTCCGCCACCCCGATTATCCCGACGACGTTGTTGTTTATTTTTTCAGCGCGGAGGAGCAAAAGCCCGAACTTTTATGGGTGCGTTGCATATCTGTCGACGAAAATATTTTGAATGGCGAACTTTTGAATGAACCGACTAAAAATTTTGGCTGTCACGTTGGCGACAAAATAAAATTCGGCGTCGCACAAATTGGCGAGCAAAATATTCTGCTTTACTTACCGACAACGGAGGACAACGCTCTTGCATAAAAAAAACGCAATAATAATCGGGGCGGGACCTGCGGGCTTGACTGCCGCGTATTATTTTCTAAAGCACACCGACATAAGACCGATTGTTCTTGAGAAGGAAAATTTTGTCGGCGGCATTTCGCGGACGATGAATTTCAAAGGCAACCGCATGGACATTGGCGGGCACAGATTTTTTTCTAAAAATGAGGAAGTTCTCAAGCTTTGGAATGAACTTTTACCCGCGCAGGGAGCACCCGCCCTCGACGATAAAATTTTGGGGCGCGAATCTGTTTTGACGGACGGCGGCGCAAATCCTGAAGAAGTCGACGAAGTTTTTCTAAATCGGCGGCGCGTGTCGAGGATTTTTTATCACAGGAAATTTTTTTCTTATCCGATTTCGTTAAGCTTGGAGACGATTAAAAATCTCGGACTCGGCGAAATGTTTTCAATCGGCACGAGTTTTCTCAAGACTAAATTTAGTCAACGCGACGAGAAAACTTTGGAAGATTTTATGATTAATCGTTTCGGGCAAAAGCTTTACGAAACTTTTTTCCGCGATTATACGACAAAAGTTTGGGGACGGACGCCGCAAGAAATCGGCGCGGATTGGGGCGCACAACGAATCAAAGGACTTTCACTCGGCAAAACTATCCTCGACTTCGTGAAAAAAACTTTTGGCTCAAGTAAGGGCGCGGGCGAAACTTCGCTGATTGAAAGATTTTTTTATCCCAAATTCGGTCCCGGTCAGCTGTGGGAGAAATTTGCCGACGATATAAAAAAACTCGGCGGCGAAGTTCTTAACGCCTCCAATGTCAAAAGTTTTCACGTCGTTGATAAAGTTATAAAATCCGTGCGTGTCGAATCGCCCGCCGGCATGTTGACTTTCCCCGCCGATTATTTTCTGTCAAGTATGCCGCTTGCCGAACTTGCCGAAGCCCTCGACGACGGATTAAATCTTCGTCAACTTCAAATTGCTCGCGGCTTGCCTTATCGCGATTTTATAACCGTCGGCTTGCTCGTCGATAAACTTTTGCTTAAAAATTCTACGCACATTGAAACGCTGGGAAATATCGTTCCGGACTGCTGGATTTACATTCAAGAACCGTCGGTTAAACTCGGTCGTTTGCAAATTTTTAACAACTGGTCGCCTTACATGGTCGCTAATCCGGAAAATTCCGTGTGGCTCGGCTTGGAATATTTTTGCAACGAGGGCGACGAACTTTGGCAAATGAGCGACGACGACTTTATAAAATTCGCAGCGGAAGAACTTGCCTCGATTGATATTATTGATGCGACAAGTGTTCAATTCGGCGTGCGCGTCAAAGTCCCAAAAGCTTATCCCGCTTATTTTGACACCTACGAAAATATTTCTGAACTGCGCGGCGCACTCGACGAAATTAAAAATCTTTACTGCATTGGGCGCAACGGGCAACACCGCTACAACAACATGGATCACAGCATGTTAACGGCGATTGAGGCGGTCAAGGCGATTGCAAGCGGCGACTCTTCGCGAGAAAAAATTTGGAACGTCAACGCAGAAAAGACTTATCACGAGGGCAAGGGCAATGAATAAATTTCTTCCGCTTATCCAAATAATTTTTCTGTCGGCAGTTGCGGCGTCCCGACAACCATTTTTCCGATTTGTCGAAGAGGCAGACACGCGCTTTGTAATGAATTTGGGACAATACGTTTTGGAGCACGGCTTCCCATATGTCGACCCGTTCACGGTTCACGAAAATTTACAGCTGGTTGCGCAACAATGGCTTAGCGGCGTTATATTTTGGGAGGCGTATAAAAATTTCGGTCTCGACGGTCTCTTAATCGTTGACGGAATTTGTGCCGCGGCTTTGGTTTTAATTTATTGGCGACTGTGTTTGTTCGTAAGCGGCGACAATAAAATTTTGTCGTTTGCCTTGAGTTTTATCGTCGGATTTTTAATGGCGTCGGCGATTGTCCCGCGCCCGCACATTTTATCGGCGTTGTTGCTTTTGATAGAAGTTTTCTTGCTGGAAAAATTCACACGCACCGAAGACGCAAAATTTTTAATCCCGTTGCCGTTGCTTAGCATTGTGCTGGTAAATTTGCACGCGGCAGTTTGGCTTATGTCGTTAGTTGTGTGCTTGCCGTTCCTGTTCGTTAAGAATTTTCGTCACATAAAGTTTTTACTCGCGGCGATGGGTGGGATTGCTCTTTGCGGGTTGGTAAATCCTTATGGCGTTGACGCGATGACTTACGTTTTCCGCTCTTATGGCATTGATGAAATTAACTCCAGTATTGCCGAAATGCGCACGCCGAGCGCACACGGCATTGACGGGAAATTTTTTTACATGTTTGAAGCGTTCCTGATTTTTTCGTTAGCAAAGTTCAAAGTGCCGTGGCGATATATTTTCTTAAGCGGCGGAATAACTTTTATGGCGATAATGCACGGGCGCAACTTGATTTTATTTTACTTATTGGCGACATTTCCGCTGGCTTACGTGTGGCGCGATTTCAGCTTGGACAAATTTAAACTTAAGCGCGTGCCCATGACTATTGCATGTTTTCTGCTAATCTTATTAAATACCGCCGTTATTACGGTTCTCCTAAAGGAATGTCTTGACGACCTTTCTTTGTCGCTCGAAATTATATTATTCGCGACGATACTTTTTGTGGTGTATATTTTGCTGTTCTTAAAAGTCGAAGGGCGCATTCTTCACCCGACGATACTCCCGCGAAAAAATTTGTCGTTGCTCGTTACGTTCTTAATTATCAGCGGAATATTTATCGCCTCGCTAAACACAAATAAAACAAAGCCCGACGAAACTTACACGGACGCTATAAAGTTTTTGCTCCGCACCGAACGCCCCGAAAATATTTCGCTTTACGTCAATCAAGGTATCGGCGGGCTTGCGGGCAGTTTTGGGATTAAATATTACATTGATTCGCGCTCTGAAGTTTTTCTTCCCGCTAACAATGGACAAAAAGATATTTTCGAGGAATATTGTGACTTCACAAGCGGCAAAATTTATTACAAAGATTTTTTCAATCGCTACGACTTTACGCACATAATTTTAACCAGCAAGTCAGCATTTCTTTTTAGTCAGCTGTCAGACGATAAAAATTTCCGCGTGATTTACGAAAGCGAGCACGTTA
>CAMJKR010000179.1 GCA_946406415.1 uncultured Selenomonadales bacterium
CGGCAATGCATTTAAAAATAATATTACCGGTACTTCAGATAAAGACACAATCGACGGCGGCGACGCGGCAGATACAATTTACGGCGGCGATGGCAACGATTCACTCTTCGGCGGCGCAGGTAATGACATTATCGAAGGCGGCAAGGGCAATGATCTCTTAAAAGGCGGCGACGATTCCGATATTTTCATTTACAAAAGCGGCGACGGCAACGATACTATCGAGGACTACTCCGCAAGCGATAATGATACGATTAAATTCGATTCCGTTAAAATAAGTGACAGCGATATTACAAGTAGCGACGGAAATATTATTTTTAATGTCGGAAGTGGCAGTTTAACGCTAAAAAATGTCGGGAATCAAGAAATTACTTATATCGACGCTTCAAATAAAGAAAAAGTTTATAATAATAGCACGCCAATTATTTGGAATGGTAATCATAAATCCGTAACACTCAAATCCGGCTACTCAAGTGCGAATTTTAATCAAAAAAATTACAATCAATATGTCGATAAACTCGAAACGATTGACGCTTCCGCCGTTAATCACGCAATTAATATTGTCGGCAACGAAAAAGCCAACAGTATACTCGGCGGCTCCCAAAACGATTATATTGACGGCGACGCGGGCGCAGATACAATTCACGGCGGCGACGGTTCGGATACTATCGTTGGCGGCGCAGGCGATGATATTCTTTATGGCGACGACGGCGCGGACGTGTTTTATTTTACCACCAGTGACGGCAACGATATTATTGCAGACTTCAAAACCGAAGATAAAATTCAGGTGGCGGCGAATACAAGCGACGTTAAAGGCTCGCGGACATCTGGCGACGACGTTATTTTCAGCATAGGCAATTTAAAAATTACAGTCACGAGCGGCGCAGATAAATATATTCCTGTCTATGATAATTTTGGAAAGATTTTAGACACCTACGAGCCGCCGTTATATCAAATTATCGGCGACGACGACGAATTTTTAAGCGACGAAACGCAACTTAGCTCAATCGTTAAAAATAATTCTGCAGATTATGCGCTTTATTCAACGGACACGACTTTAAATTTAGCTACGGATAAAAATGTCGTACCGGTCATTTCAAATTCGGGCAAAAAATAATTGTTAATGTTGTAACTAATATAAAGGAGTGATTACTTTATGGGATTGATTCAAGCGGCATTGGCGGCGGCGGGCGGCGTGCTCGGTGACCAGTGGAAAGAATTTTTTTACTGCGACAGTTTATCGCCGGAAATTTTGGTTGCCAAAGGTCACAGACGCAAAAGTCACAGCTGGAGCTCTAACGACGGCGACGACAACATTATAACCAACGGCTCGAAAATCGCCGTCAACGATGGGCAGTGCATGATGATTGTTCAACAAGGTAAAGTTCTTGAATTGTGCGCTGACAGCGGCGAATACATTTACGACAAATCAACGGAGCCGTCGCTCTTCAACGACAACAAGACTGTTGCGGAAAGTATTCAAGATCTTTTCTTCGCCATGAAGGAACGCTTCACTTTCGGCGGCGACACCGGACGCGACCAACGCATTTACTACTTTAACACCAAAGAAATTATCGGCAACAAGTACGGTACGCCAACTCCAGTTCCCTTCCGCGTCGTCGATTACAATATCGGGCTTGACGTGGACATTGCCATTAAATGTTTCGGCTCCTACAGCTACAAAATCGTCAATCCGATTCTCTTCTATACAAATGTTTGCGGCAACGTCAAAGATACTTATAACCGCTCCGAAATTGACGCGCAACTTAAAACAGAACTTTTGACGGCTCTGCAACCCGCCTTTGCAAAAATTTCGGAAATGGGAATTCGTTACAGTGCCTTGCCCGCTCACACCCAAGAACTTGCCGACGCTCTTAACCAAGTCCTCAGTAAAAAATGGGGCGAACTGCGCGGCTTGCAAGTCGTCTCGTTTGGCGTGTCCAATGTCAGCGCGAGCGAAGAAGATGCCAACATGATTAAGGAAATGCAACGCAATGGCGCGTTGAGAAATCCGGCAATGGCGGCGGCTCATTTGACTGGTGCGCAGGCTTCAGCGATGCAACAGGCGGCTCAAAATACGGCAGGCGCAATGACAGGTTTTATGGGCATGGGCATGGCGGCGCAAGCTGGAGGCATTAACGCGGGCAATTTATTCGCTATGGCTCAACAGCAACAACAAGCGGCTCAACAATCTCAACAAAAACCACCAACGTGGAAGTGTTCAGCTTGCGGACACGAAGATAATCGCGGGAACTTCTGCGCGGAGTGTGGTGCGCCTAAACCCGTCGTCAACGAATGGAAATGTCCCGATTGCGGCGCGATTAACAAAGGCAAATTCTGTTCCGAGTGCGGTAAGCCAAAGCCCGTCAGCGACGAATGGAAATGTCCCGATTGCGGCGCAGTCAACAAAGGCAAATTCTGTTCCGAATGCGGCAAGCCCAGAGCTTAAAAATTTAAAGCAAGAAAAAAGCCCTCGTCGATTTTGACGGGGGCTGAAATATTTTCTGATTAACGTTTCGAGAATTGGGACGCCTTACGAGCTTTCTTGAGTCCGTATTTGCGACGTTCCTTTTCACGCGGGTCGCGAGTGACAAAGCCCGCTTTTTTAAGTGCAGGGCGCAGGTCGGCGTCGAGTTCCATAAGTGCGCGGGTAATGCCATGACGGATTGCGCCCGCTTGCCCTGTGGTTCCGCCGCCTTTGACGTTGGCTATCACATCGTATTTATCGTTCATTTCGGTGAGGACGAGCGGTTGACGGACAATCAGCTCCAAAGTCTTCAAGCCGAAATATTCTTCCATTGCGCGATTATTAATCGTAACTTTGCCGTCGCCCGGAACTAAGCGGACGCGGGCAACTGAACTTTTGCGGCGACCGGTGCCGTAGTAGCTTACTTGTGCCATTTTGTCATCTCCTTAGCGCGTTTCAATTTTAAGTTCTTCGGGCTTCTGCGCGGCATAGGGGTGCTTATCGTCCGCGAAGACGTGAAGTTTTCTAAACAAATCCGCGCCGAGTTTATTTTTCGGCAACATGCCCTTAACAGCGTGCTCAATGACGCGTTCGGGGAATTTTTGCATCCATTCGCCGGCAGTGGCGTATTTGCCGCCGCCAAGATAGCCGGTGTGATGGAAGTAAACTTTTTTGCGGAGTTTTTTGCCGGTGAAGACAACCTTAGCCGCATTGATAACGATAACGAAATCGCCCGTATCGACGTGAGGCGTAAACACGGGTTTATTTTTGCCGCGCAGAACTTTGGCGACTTCGGCGGCGAGGCGTCCGACAGTTTTGCCTTCGGCGTCGACTAGGTACCATTTACGCTCGACGCTGCCCGCCTTTGCCATGAATGTATCTTTCATGAAGATTCCTCCAAAAAAATTTTGTGTGGTGGGTGCATATGTCCGGGGCTAATGGAAACACAGGCAAGCCGCCATATAGCCGCGATTGTAATAAAATCTTTTTGCCCTGTCAAGTGTAGTTTTAACATACTTTCTTTGCTTGCCCAAAGAAAGTATGCAAAGAAAGGGCACCTCGCAGGGGCGGAAATTCATTTCCCGTGTTCGTAAAAATTTTTTGGCTGTTTACGCCGCCGGTTTTTGCATCACGCAAAAGCGTCGGCGAAGACCGCCCGTCCATGGGCGGTCTTATATTACGTCGTAGAATTTATTTAAAGAAGTTCAGATAAATCGCCAGAAAAATCACCCCCGGCACGCCGAATATGCCGACAATCAGCGCGTGCACGAAAGTTATTTTTATCATGATGATTCCCGTTAAATTCACGAGGTACAAAATTGCCGCGCCGATTAAACTGTTCCAAATTATTTTAAGCGGCAACTCGATAAAAAATTTCAGCGCGACGATTATTAAAATGCCCACAACCAATCCAATAGCAATTTCAATCATAATTTAAGCTCCTCTTAGGATTTTTGGTAAAGCGTCAAAAACAAATTTATTTTATCATGATTTAACTGGCAGTCAATGGAAAATTCGACGGGAAATAAAAGTACTAAAAAAGGTTGCGTCGATTGATTTTCAGCTGTTAAAATATTAGTGATTAGTGATTGGTGGTTAGTGTTTAGAATTCTAGCCACTAACCACTAGCCACTAACCACTAAAAAGAGGCGACTAAATTTGAGACTGACGAGCGACGAGGCGTTGAAACTTTTTACAGACGGCGATTTACTGGAGCTGGGCAAGGCTGCTAACGCAATTCGCAAAAAAAATTTCGGCGACGTGACAACTTTTATTATCGACCGAAATATAAATTATACAAATATCTGCAAGAACGAATGTAAATTCTGCGCGTTTTGGCGGCGTGCTAATCAACAGAGCGCGTATCTGTTAACGCACGAAGAAATTTTGCAAAAGGTTCGTGAGACCGTCGCGGCGGGCGGTACGCAACTTATGATTCAGGGCGGCTTGCACCCCGATTTACCTTTGAGCTATTACGAGGACATGCTCCGCCTTATCAAGAAAAATTTCGATATAACAATTCATTCGTTTACGGCGACGGAAATTCAATACTTTGCTAACTGCGCGGGCTTGTCAATCTTAGAAACTCTTAAACGTCTGCAGGCGGCAGGTTTGGACAGCTTGCCAGGCGGCGGCGCGGAAATTCTTGTCGACGAGGTTAGAAAAAAAATTAGCCCGAAAAAAATCATGACGGACGATTGGTTAAATGTTATGCGGGCGGCTCATTCAATCGGCATGAAGTCAACGGCGACTATGGTTATTGGCTTCGGTGAAACTTTAGCGCAACGCCTCGAACATATGGAAAAAATTCGCAACTTGCAAGATGAAACCGGCGGCTTTCGTGCGTTTATCACGTGGACTTATCAGCCGAAAAATACCGCGCTCGGCGGCGAAAAAGTTTCTGCGCAAGATTACATGAAAACTTTAGCAATGACGCGAATTTTTATGAATAACGTCGAACACATTCAAGGCTCATGGGTTACGCAGGGCGAACGAATCGGGCAGTTGACGTTGGCTTTTGGCGCAGATGATTTAGGCTCGATTATGCTAGAGGAAAATGTTGTTCGGGCGGCGGGCACGTCCTTTGAAATGTCGACGCGCAAAATGATTGATTTAATCCGTTCGGCAGGAAAAATCCCCGCGCAACGAAATACTTGCTACGAAGTTTTAAAAAATTTTTCTAACCACGAACCACTAGCCACTAACCACTAAAAACGGAGGTGAGGCGTTGGACGATAAGGAAAAAAAATCTTGCAACTTACAGGAGAACTTAAGGAAGATGATGCAGACAACAAAAAAATCTGACCTTGAGCGGGCGTTGCAAAAGATGATGCAAACAACTAAGTCAAACGATTTAAAAAATGCATTCGAGAAAATGATTCACGTAACGCGCTCCTTTGACCAGGAAGTTGAGCAGCGGCAGAAAGAAAGCGAAAAAAATATCGCCGACGCCTTTCAAAAAATGATTCGGCTGTCGCGTTCGCTGGAGCTTGAGAACGAAGAGCAACTTGCAAAGGAAGAGGCACGCGCTAAGCCTACCGAGAAAAAACTTGATAAAGTCAAGAAAAAAGTTCCGCGCAGAATTCGGAGCTTCCCTGCCGCATTTAAACGCAATCCTAAAGCCGTAATAAAATACTTTCTAGGAATGGCA
>CAMJKR010000180.1 GCA_946406415.1 uncultured Selenomonadales bacterium
ATTCGACGCCCGAGCCGAAAAGGACATTAATAATAAAAGTAATTAAAAACACGACAGGAATAATAAGGCTTGCTTTCATGATTCGCTGTGGTAAAACGCGGGCAAGGCAGATAAATCATCTACCACAGCAACACCTCCCTTCAATGGTATATTAACACAATCAAGCTACAAAGACAATACTTTATCAAAAGGGCTTTTTTTTTATGGACTACACATTAAACTTGAACGCGACGGAAATAAAAATAATACCGGATTCAACGGTAGAGGAAATCCTTCAGGATGTGCGGACGATTGTTTTAACCGCGCTGGGAACGGTGCCAATGTTCCGCGAATTCGGCGTTGACAATAATTTAATCGACCAACCATTACCGGTAGCGCAAAATAAAATGGCGGGCAAGATAGCGGCGGCGATAATGAAATACGAACCGCGAGCGCGGCTGAAGAAAATCCGTTGGCAACAATCAGACGCCGCCGACGGACAATTAAAGCCGCTAATCACAATTCAAATACGGGAGTGATTCACATGGAAATAAATTTGTACGGAGCAATAGACGCCACGACAGCCGAGTATTTCAGTCAAAATCTGCGCGGCCAGCAAAACGTCGTAGTACATATTAATTCGCCAGGCGGGAATGTATTTAGCGCGTTGACGATAAACAGCTTGTTGCAGACGGTAAACGCCACGGCGATAATCGAAGGGCTTTGTGCAAGCGCGGCAACTCTGGTAGCATTGGGCGCGAAGAAAATAATAATGGCGCAGAACGCGTTGATGATGATTCATTCGCCGTCAACATTGCTGGTCGACGTGGTGACTAAGGAAAAGTTAGAGCAAATGGCAACGACGATGGAAAAAGTAGAAGGCTCAATCTTAGGCGTGTACCGTAGTCGAGTGCCGAATTTTGAACTGCCGAGCGGGGAATTATGGTTAGACGCCGCGCAGGCAAAGGCAATGGGATTCGTCGACGAGATAGCCGGACAAGCCGACATGCACGTAGACGCCGCGCAGAAATTAATGTTTGTAAATGGATTGTTCTTTAACATGGCGGCGTGTGCGACAATGCCGACAATCAAACCGCCTGAGCCAAAAGCCAATGCCTTCGACAAAATATTAATGGACCAGCTGACGAGCGGGGCGCAAGAAGTAAGCGGGTCGGCGAACATAACCGAAAAGCAGATGAGGATAAATTTACTGATGAAATACGCGGGAGGGAAATGACATGGCATATTTTGAAACGAACGACGGCTGGGCAGAGGACGCGCTTGTTGGTGGCGAATACGCCGCGATTGAAGTTCATAACGTGAGCTTAAGTGGCGGGGCGTCGGTACAGCGTGGGGAATTAATCTGCGCGGCAAATGATGTATGGAGCCCCGTTGCCAGTGCCGCAGACGCCAGCAAACCGCTTGCAATCGCGTGCTCTGATTTTACTGCGGATTCAATTCAAGCAGTAACTCAAGCGTACAAAAGCGGCGTGTTTAATCGCGAAAAAATTATTTGCGGAGCGGAGTCGGCGTCGTTGAGTGTCGACACGTTTGAACAATCACTTCGCACGCAGAATATCCGCTTGACTTCGCTGAAGGAAAATTAAAATGTTAATGCAAGGCGACTGCCTAGAGTTAATGAAGAAAATCCCTGATGGTTCAGTTGACATGATATTGGACGATTTGCCTTACGGGACGACGGATTGCGCGTTCGATAAACGGCTGCCATTTGAGCCGATGTGGGCAGAATTTAAGCGAGTGACAAAACACAACGCGGCAATCGTGCTGTTTTCGCAAATGCCGTTCGGCGCGGAACTGATTATGAGTAATCGCAAGATGTTCAGATACGAATGGATATGGGGAAAATCTTTAGGCGTGGGATTTTTGAACGCGAAGAAAATGCCTCTGCGCTGTCACGAAAATATATTGGTGTTCTATCGAGCTTTACCGACGTATAATCCGCAATTCACCAAAGGCAAGCCGTATTATAAATCCAAACCGCCGACAAATACGTTGAATTATGGAAAACGAGACGGAGTAAGTACAAGAAATGATGGCGAACATTATTGTCCGCGAGACGTGATTTATTCAAAGTCGTTAATGGGCACGGGAATAGTTCACCCGCAACAAAAGCCGGTTGGTTTATTGGAGTATTTGATAAAGACGTACACGAATGCGGGCGAGACGGTTTTGGACGCAACGATGGGGAGCGGGTCAACGGGCGTGGCTTGCGTGAACACAGGCAGGAACTTTATCGGGATAGAACTAGAGGAAAAATTTTATCAGATAGCGCAGGACAGAATAGCAAAAGCTCAAGCGTTGAAGGCGCAAGAGCTTTTTTGATTGGAGATGATAAGCATGAATCCATTTTTAATAACCGAGACTTTTGATTTACTGCCAGTTATAGAACGCGTGGAGGCACCGGCAAATTTTTTGCACAATATCTTTTTCCCGCAAAATGAAGTAACGATGAGCGATATCCTCGCGCTTGAGTATCGTCGCGAGAATCGACACCTTGCACCGTTCGTAAGCAAAAGAAGCCGAGCAAATAACGTGGCGCGCGAAGGCTCTAAAGTCAATTTCTATAAGCCTTTGATAATCGGAGCAAAGCGTGTAATCGGAATGGACGACATAAGCCGCCGAATTTTTGGAGAGACGCCCGTTTACAGCGGCATGACGCCTGATGAACGCGCCGCGCAGATACAAACCGACGACTTACGAGACTTAAAGAATCGGTTGCAAAATCGGCGTGAATGGCTGGTAGCGCAACTTATGCAGACGAATAAGATTGTTATGAATGCGTTTGCAGAAGACGGGCGCGTTGTTGAGACGGAAGAAATTTCGTTTGACGGTTACGGCGTGATTAATCCGACGACTGCTTGGTCGCAAGAATCGGCAACGATACTCGACGACTTAAAGGCAGTGTGTGACAGGATAGCGCAGGACAGTAATTTGTTGCCAACGGTGATGATAGTCGGCTCGAACGTTGAAAATTATCTGCTGGGCAATGACCAGTTCAAAGAATATTTTAGCTACACGAACCGCGATAATATAACGGCGTTGACGTTCAAGCCGCATTATATATCGCCGAGCGCGCGCTATATCGGGTATCTGAACACGTTGGGGATTGAGATATACAGCTACAACGCAACGTATGTGGACGAGAGCGGGCAAATCAAGCCGTTCGTGGAGCCGAATAACGCTTTAATCGGCGTGGCGGGGCGCGGCAAATTTTTATATGGGCGCGTCGACTACCTCGACATGTCGGGTTCGTGGCAGTCGGTAGCCGCGCAGGACATTCCGGTATACGGCTACAGCGCGGACGCTCAAACGACGAGTTTAACGATAATGTCAAGATGTTTACCCGTGCCGAGTGTCATAACTGATTTTGCGTGCATAAAGACTGCGTAGGAGGAAGTCAAAATGTTAACGACAGTACAGGAAAATGTAATTTATCGCGGGAAAATATATTTGAAGGGCGAGCAAGCGGAGATTGACGCGGCGGATAAGAACTTGAAGTATTTTCGTCAGACGAACGCGCCGCCTAATCAAGAGGAAGTAAAATTGCCGCCGCTGGGGAAACAAAAATGAGCTTTAAAGACGCGATTTGCGCTGACCTCGACATTTTCACGGATATAACTGAATTTGCCGAGCTGATAGAAATTGACGGCGTGGAATTGCCGGCGCAAGTTGTGCCGTCGACGGCGGAGAAGAGCCAACGCTTGCAGGAACAATTTGCGGGGCTTTACGGCGACTTCGTAACGATTTACTTCCAGAGTGCGGAGTATACGTCGGTGCGCGGACAGTTGCCGGTTAAAGGAAATTGGGCACTAATCGGGCACAAACGCTTTGACGTGATAGAAACGCACGAACAATTAGGAATATGCAAAGTAATCGCGGCGGCATATAGACAGCCGACACCGCGACTTGGAGATTATAGGAGGAATTAAAATGTTTGGACACATTAATTTAGCGCAATTTCCGGAATGCCGTTTGCCGCAAAAGGCGCAGTCGGCATGGGATGCCGTGTTCGGCGATATCGTTGGGGCGCAGTATAAGCCGGTAGTCTACAAAGGCGACCAAGAAGTCAACGGCGTGAACTATTGGTATATCGCCGAGCAAACGCTCATGACAAAACCGCTGGTGCGCCGCTTGGTTGAACTTGCAATAAACGAGCACCGCGATGAAGACGGCATGGCTGAGTATCACTTAGTGGGCATTCAAGAAATCTAATGGAAATCCTAATCAGTCAAAGCGGATTGGAGTCGGCGGTTGCACAACTGCCGACTTTTAATCTGCGCGGCAAAATAACATCAGCAATCCGCGCCACAATTGCCGACGGCAAGCAAGAAGGTTCAAGCCTCGTCAAGCAAAGATATACAGCGCGTTCGATGATAAGTTTAGGGCGGGTGAAAAGTCGGACGTCGGGTTTGAGTGGCAAGTTGACAATCAGCGGCGGCAGAAATTTACTAAAGCGGTTTGTAATTCGCCCGTCAACTCGGATAAATCCGCAACCGCCCGGCGGCGTGTTCGCAAATGTCGTCAAAGGTCAAGGCGGCAACATTAACCGCGCGTTCATCGCAAAGAAAGGACTGGTGTTTGAACGCGTGGGCAAAAGTCGGCTGCCGATTAGGCATTTAAATACAGTGAGCTTGCCAGGCGCATTTGAACGAATCGGCGATAAATTAGTAAGCAAAATGGAACAGCGGCTACAAACCAGATTGGAGCAATTACTATGATGACGAGCAAAGAAATGGTAAAGTTGATAGAACAAACGGTAGCAAATCCGGACGAGGCAAAAGAGGCATTGAAGAGCTTTCGCGAATTCCAATTTGATTATGATGAATCGTATCTGGACAACCGCCCGGAAGACCGCCACACGACGGCAGGGGAAATATATCGGAAATTGGTAAAGGAATATCTGACGGAACACAGTTATGACACCGACTGAACTGGTAAAGACGTTAGCGGCGGAAATAAGACAAGCGGTAGAAAATATCCAGTTGCCGACGGAATACGCCACGACGCCCGCGCAGTTCGTAAGCGTGAACGTGTTCGAGCAATATCTGCCGCAAGATTTATTCGAGACGACAAGTTATTATCCGCTGGTGATTGTGGAGCTTGTGGAAGTTCGCGACGAGATAAACAAAGAATCAATCGCGACAATCGGGTTGACGCTGGGCGTTTACGCAAAAGAGGCGGACGGTTGGCAGGACGCATTCCACTTAATGGAAGTCATTCGTCAACATTTATTGACGCGGCGGGTAATCGGGAAGAAATTCCGCTTGATAGACGAGGCAACTTGGAGCGTACCCGACGCGCAGCCGACGCCGTTTTATGTGGTGGTCGGTGAATTAAAATATTCAGTGCAACTGCCCGCGCAGGAAATTCGCCCCGTGTAGCGAAAATTTTGCGCGGGGTGTAAAAAATGAGACGCAACACTAACGAACTAATCTTGCAGAAATTGGACGGGTTGGAGCGTTCGATAGAGCACGTGCGCGAGCGTGTCAAAGCGGTAAGCGACGAAATAAAGGACGTGCGCGCCGAAATAAAGGACGTACGAGCCGAAATCCGCGACGTGCGAACGGAAATGCGTTCGTC
>CAMJKR010000181.1 GCA_946406415.1 uncultured Selenomonadales bacterium
TTTTTGGGGGACGACGTTCGTTGCACAGCTAACAGGCATGGACGAACTCGGTCCTTTTTCTTATGCGGCGGCGAGATATTTAGTCGGGTTTTTATCGCTCGTCGCAGTAGCAATTTTTACGCGCAAAAGTCGAGCAGTTGAGCGTCGGAAGAAAAATTATCAGCGCGGATTTTTAATCGGCTTGCTAATCGGTTTGGTATTGTTTATCGCAAGTTCCATGCAACAAATCGCCCTGCAATATTCGACAGCGGGCAAGGCGGCGTTCATAACGTGTCTTTATATCGTGTTCGTGCCACTCGGAGCAAAATTTTTAGGCAAAATAATTCGTCGGGAAAATTGGCTGGGCGCGGGTTTGGCAATCGTCGGTTTGTACTTGTTGGCAATCGGCGAGGGCTTTTCAATTCAACTCGGTGACGCGATACTTTTTGTCAGCGCGTTTGTTTGGACGGCGCAAATTTTATTAATCGACCGATTCGCCGCCAAAGTTGACTTAATCGAATTGTCCGCCGCGCAGATTTTTATCGTGATGATTTTGAGTTTCGCAGCAATGTTCGCATTGGAGACGCCGCATTTGCCGGCAATGTTAAACGCATGGTTCCCAATATTTTATGGCGGCGTAATGAGCGCGGGCGTTGCGTTCACGTTGCAAAACTATGGACAACGCTACGCGGAGCCGGCAACCGCCGCAATCTTAATGAGTTTCGAGGCAATCTTTGGAGCTTTAGCGGGCGGGTTTTTCTTAGGCGAAGTCATGAGCTCACGAGAAATTTTTGGCTGTGTGCTAATGTTAATCGGTATGCTGGCGACGCAATGGACGCTGATAAAAAAATCGCTTTGAGCTCTACGCAAAAAAATTGCTCCCTGCGCGGGAGCTTTTTTGTTAGAAAAATTTTAAGCCGTGCGCTCGACGGCAAGAGCAATATCAACTTTATGCCCGCCAATTTCCATTTCGACGGTCAGATAATGCGCGTCGCTAATTTTAATCGTGTGGTCTTCGTTTATGACAAGTTCGGGCGTGGTTATGTCAACGTCAATTCCCAACTGCGTAAAATGCGTGGCGGCGCGGGCAGTCAACATATTTGACATTTCACGAAGAGCACTTTGCGCCAATTCGCCAAATTTGGTGACAGGCACCCCCAACATCATCGTCGAGGCAATGTATCTTGCCGTGTCTGCTGTCATGTTGTAGACAACTCGTCCGCGCATTTGCCGCGTAAAGCCGACCACGAGGACTACCCCATTGCTTATTACGTTCCTATCCTGCAAGTAAATTCTCTGCCGACGGGGCATTGGGAAGCCCATTTGCGGCATCACTTCTATGAATGCGTCAATTATCGGGTTGACGAGTTTTGCATCCACTTTATCGAACTCCTTCCATTAAAAAATCCTTTGCAAAATTCTATGCAAGACGGGCTTTTACCTGCCGCGTTGCCAAATTTATTTTTCCGTGATATGCTTGCCCAAAATTTTAGGAGGTTTTTTTATGCTTAGAAAGTTTTTCTTGACGCTCGCCGCAATTTTTTTGCTTATGCCGAGCGTTTACGCCGAAAAAATTTTATTCATACCACACGACGACCGCCCCGTTTCCTCGCAACAACCAGCCGATGTCGTCGCTCAACTCGGCTATGAAATTGTTTCACCGCCGACTGAACTTTTGACGCAACCCGATAAACTTTGGGCTTGGTTTTACGAAAATGCGCCAGCTTGCGACGCCGCTGTTGTTTCTTCTGACGCACTACTTTACGGCGGTTTGATTCCCTCACGTTCGCACGAAATTTCTAAAGAAACTTTGCACTCTCGCGTTGAAAATTTTAAAACCTTACGCGAAAATATTCCGAACCTCAATTTGTATCTGTTCGGCTCGTTAATGCGCACGCCGTTGTTCGGAACGCCCGGTGACCGCGAAGAACCCGCCTATTACGGGCAATACGGCGCACAAATTTTCCAACTCACCGCTCTTTTGGACAAGCAGGAAATTTCTAAGCTCAACGGCAAGGAAAAAACATATCTCGAAACGCTCCAAAAAGATATTCCAAAAGATATTTTAGACGACTGGTTTGCTCGCCGCGAAAAAAATCTTTCTGCCACTAAAAAGCTTTTAGACTTCACCCGCGACGACATTATTAATTTTTTTATAATCGGGCGCGACGATAATGCTCCGCTCTGTCAAACTCACCGCGAAAACCGTCAGCTCCACGAATACATGAAAGATATTCCCAAAATTAAGGCGCAATCTCACGCCGGCATTGACGAATTCGCCATGTTGCTTTTAACTCGCGCCGTAAATGATTTGACTGTAAATCTTCCTTTCGTTAACGTTCAATTTAATCGCGGCGTCGGTGCAAAAACCGTTCCGGCTTATTCCGACGAACAAATTGGCGATTCAATTCGCGACGAAATTGTAATCGCCGGCGGCATGTTCGTTCCTAATCCCGAACGCGCTGATTTTGTCCTCTACGTAAACACCGACCCCAAAGGCAAAACTTACGAACTGTATAATTCTTGCCCGCCTGTACCTTTGACTAAAAAGCAGGAAAAATATTTCGCTCGCAACGCAGAAAAATTTTCCGCAATGGTTGAGGACGCCGTTAATAAAAATTTGCCCGTCGGTGTAGCCGATATTATTTCCGCCAACGGCGCAGATAATTTCTTAATGGCGCAACTCGAAGAAAAAAATTTGCTGTTCAAATTGCAAGCTTATGGCGGCTGGAACACTGCAACGAATACTTCGGGCTTTGCAATCGGCACCGGAATTTTGGCAAAAAAAATGAGTCGTCACTCGATTGACAGACTGCTTGCCACGCGCTACCTCGACGATTGGGCTTATCAAGCGAACGTCCGCACGCAAATCGCCGATTACCTTACAAAATATCCGAACGCCTTGCAAATTTATTTGAATCTTAAAGAATACGAGCCGGAAGTTGTTAAGCGCGAAAATGTTTTTATGCACGAATTCGCCGTTGAACATTTTCCGCAGTGGAATAGTTTTGTCGTCTCCAATCCGTGGCACAGAATGTTTGAATGCCGAATTGACTTAGACAAGTGAGGAAAAATTTATGAATAAAAAAACTTTGGGCGAAATACCGCTTAATACGTGGCGTTGGCTCGGCGTCAATAAAGTTGAGACTGCCGCGCAGATTGAAGAAAAATTTTTAGACGTTCCTGACGGTGAAACGAAAACTTTTAGCGAAGTAAATTTAAGCGCGGAAAATGTCGCACGTAAGATAAAAATTTCTGTTGGGGAACGGGCGCGAGTTGAATTTATATCGGCTGACTTGGGACGCGGCGATTTTTCTGCCGACGTGGAAATTGACTTGCGCGGCGATGATTCTGTTGCTGATTTTGAGGCGGTTTATTTCGGCGACGACAAGCGGAAGTTGGATTTTAATTACGTGATTCGACAGCGCGGCAAGCGAACTCAAGCAACTATGAACGTGCGCGGCGCATTGACTGATAAGAGCGATAAAATTTTTCGCGGGACGTTAGACTTTAAACGCGGCGCAAAAGGCTCAACCGGTCGTGAATTGGAGGAAGTTATAATTCTGTCGTCGGGGACGCGCAATCGTTCAATACCGCTTATGCTTGCCGAAGAGGACGAAGTTGACGGACATCACGCCGTAAGCATTGGGCGGCTTGACGAGGAAAAAATTTTCTATCTGATGAGTCGCGGGCTTGATAAAGCGGAGGCGGAACGATTAATCGTCGAGGCGGCATTTAATCCCGTCATAGAAAAAATTTCAGATGAAAACCTGCGCGGCGAACTTTTAGATAATCTTCAGCGGCGGCTCGGTTAAAAAATTATTAAAACCTTTCGATAAATTATTATCAATCAAAATAATTTATGCAGAAAGGTTTGATTTTTTATGGAAAGGCTTTATTCAGCGGCTCCGGGTGGTTCCCCGCCCGATAAGCCGGGTAGCGGCAACGATTCAAGTTCCTCAGTTTCTTACAGCGCGGCGAATTCAATTACCTCAGCAGGCACCTATTCAAGCAAAACTTACAAGTCCACGACTGCCGACCAAAATTCTGTACTCGTTACGGCTTCGGGCACAGTTAAGTTGGTTAGTCCGACTGTAACCAAAAGCGGTGATTCCGACGGCGGCGATAACTGCAATTTTTACGGCATAAATTCTGCTGTTATGGCTATGGGCGGCGGCACAACCTCAATCACGGGCGGCACTGTCACGGCTACTGCTAAGGGCGCGAACGGCGTTTTTTCATACGGCGGAAATGGCGGTACGAACGGCGCGGCGGGCGACGGAACAACCGTTATCATTTCGGGCACGACGATTAAGACGACAGGCGATAATGGCGGCGGTATCATGACGACCGGCGGCGGCGTTATGAAGGCGAGCAATTTGACTATCACGACGACCGGCAATTCTTCTGCGCCAATTAGAACGGATAGAGGCGGCGGCTCCGTAACGGTTAGCGGCGGTTCTTACACGTCAAGCGGCGTCGGTTCACCCGCGATTTATTCTACGGCTGATATTGTCGTTAGCGACGCAACTTTAACTTCCTATCATTCAGAGGGCGTTTGTATTGAGGGGCAAAATTCTGTTGCGCTTACAAACTGCACGCTTTCAGCAACCAATGATTCGATTAACGGCAATGCAACGTTCAACGATGCCATTATGATTTATCAATCGCAATCGGGCGACGCGGCAAGCGGCACTTCAACTTTCTCAATGACGGGCGGCACGCTTAACAATTACAAAGGGTACGTCTTCCACGTAACCAACACCAGCGCGGTTATCAGTCTCAACGGCGTCACGATTAACGACAGCGGCGACGGCGTCCTTTTAAGTGTTTGTGATGACGGTTGGAGCGGCGCGTCAAATATTGCAACGCTTAACGCCAGCGCACAAACTTTGGAGGGCGATATTTTAGTTGGCGACGATTCAACTTTAACGCTTAACCTCACCGACTCGACGACGTTCACGGGAAATATTTCAGGCTCCATTACCAACGCAAAAGGCACCACTGTTTCAAGCGACGTGGGCACCGTTAGCGTTAGCCTCGATTCGTCAAGTAAATGGTATTTGACGGGCGACACTTATATCAGCGACTTTGAGGGCACGGCGGCTAATGTCATCACGGGCAGTTACAAACTTTACGAAAACGGCACGGAAGTAACCGGCACGACTGAAAGCGACGAGGATAGCCCGCTTAATTTTACAAACAGCACGAACAGCACGCTGATAACCGGTACCGCGCTTGCTGACACAATCGGCAATACTGGCTCGCGTGTTACGATTGACGGCGCGGCGGGCACTGACTCCATTAATAACAGCGGTGCTAGGGCGTCAATTTTTGGCGGCGCAGATGCTGATAATCTTATTAACAGCGGTAAATACGTTACGATTGAGGGCGGCACTGGCAAGGATTATATAACTAACACCGGCTCCAGAGTTTCTATACTCGGCGGCACTACCAATGATTCAATTATCAACAACGGCGATTACGTCACAATCAACGGCGGCACCGGCAAAGATTATATCAACAACAGCGGTTCTAGGATTTCTGAATCATTGGTAGTGCCGCCGAGTATAGAAACTCTGGAGCCGG
>CAMJKR010000182.1 GCA_946406415.1 uncultured Selenomonadales bacterium
GTATCACGTCCTTGGAGAGGGACGCTAATAACTACTACTTTGATTATACGAGGTAATCATTACCCGCGCCGCCACTGATTGATACGTTATCGGCGTAACTGGTGTAAATGTTATCATTATCCGCCCCGCCGTCAATCATCACGCTTGAAGCATAATTATCAACAGTGTCATTGCCGCCGAGAGCTTGAATCTTTACGCCGTCGAGATTATTTCTAAGGACTTCGGCACCGTCACTTAGCGTGATAATATCGGTGGTCTTGGTGTCGTTTATGTTGAGGGCTTTACCTTTGGCGTCTTTCAAGAGGATTGAACCTTTGCCGACTTTAACAAGAATATCAGAGCCGCTCGCTTGCGTTGAATATTTTCCGCCGCTTACAGTCAAAGTATCAGATTCATTAAAGCCGAAGATTGTATCCTTACCGTCGCCCGAAGCATATTTAATCAAATTTCCTACAGCTCCCAGCGAAATATGGTCGTTGCCCGCGCCGCCTGTAATCGTATTGTTAAAGCCTCCACTGCTTATCGAATCATTGCCCGCGCTGCCCGCTATCGTCACGTTATTGCCGCCATTGTCAATAGAATCGTTGCCCGCGCCCGCGTTGATTGAACTGTCGGGAGCTAGGTTTTCTACATAATCGTTGCCAGCCGCGCCGTTAATTGTAGCACCAATATAACTGGTGTAAATATAATCATCTTTTTTCGTGCCCTTGACTACAGTATTTGCTTCATCGTTGCGAATGACGCTTAATTTTTTCACGTCTTTTATCGATTTGGCGATATTAACCTTGTCCGCCCGATAATTACTCAACGTCAAAGTTTTCTTATTGCTCAGTTTCAAGGTGACGTTGCCATCTGCGCGGACGGAAGAATTTACTTTAACGGAGCCGAGAACAATCGTATCGAAGGCATCGAAATCGTCGAGCGTATCATTGCCCGCGCTGTAGACATAAGCCGTGCCGACGCCCCCGGCATATACATAATCATTACCCTTGCCGCCGACGATTGTTACGTTATCGCCGCCGCTGTAGTTGTTAATGCGATCATTGCCGTCGCCCGCGTTGATTGAAACTTCCGAACTACTGTTATAAACGGTGTCATCGCCTGCGCCCGCGCTGATTGTAGATTTATCGCCGCCGCTGGAGTTGCTAATGCCATCATTGCCGTCGCCCGCCACGATTTTAGACGATTTGCCCTCGTTGATAATGGCATCGTCGCCCGCGCCGCCATCAATCAAAGCGTGGTGTCCGTGATTGTCGATGTGGTCATTACCCGCACCGCCATTTATGGTAGCGTTGTCCGGTTTGACTGTTTCAATTATCTGCGTGTTGTCATCGTTCCAAATATAATCTTCATTGTTGAAAATCATATCGTTACCTGCGCCACCGACAAGCGAAACTTTCTTGGCACCGTAGCTGTAAAGTGTATCATCGCCAGCCCCGCCATTGATTGTGGCTTTGTCGCCGAAAACGTGCCAATCCGGACGCCAGCCGTTGAGAATATAATCATTATCTGCGCCGCCGTCGACCTTAATATTGAGAGCACCGTAGCTGTAAATGGTATCCTTGCCTTTGCCGCCGTCGATAGAAGAATTATCTCCGCGATTATCGATAAAATCATCGCCGTCGCCGCCGAGCATTGTCGAGTAATCTGCCTCGTATTGTTCATGTATGCCGTCGTCGTCGCCGGTGTAATTCCAAAGCGTATCGTTGCCAGTGCCGCCTTCAATCAAAGCGTGGTGTCCGTGATTGTCGATGTGGTCATTACCCGCACCGCCGCGCAGTGTCGTATAAGACGACGAATCTTTATCTATCATGTAAGCTTCTATCGTGTCGTCGTCTGCGCCAGCTTCAATTAAAACGTGTGTGCCGTGATTCCGAAGTGAATCATTACCCGCGCCGCTCGTAACGGTCACTTTATTACCGAAATTATCAATGGTATCGTTGTTGTCGGAGCCGGTGAGCTTGACTTTGTTTTTGTCGTTGTAAATCTTTTTAGCCTTGCCGTCGTCGACATCAAAGCTGATAGCGTTGCCGTTCGCGTCGATGATATTATCCCAAATTTTCCATCCTCCCGCGCCCATTAAAGAGATTGTGCCCTTGCCGACAGTGAGGAAAAGATTTTCGCCGTCAGTGGTCGCTTTGTTGACAGTGCCGGACGTGATTTGCAATGTCGTTTCGCTACCGAAGTTGTAGATAATATCGTTGCCGTCGCCGCTGGCGTATTGGAGGAGATTATTATCATAACCACTTCCAATGTCAATGGTATCGTCTCCCTTGCCGCCGTTGATTGTGACCTTGTCGCCGAATACGTTGTTTTCAATGTAATCATTGCCCGTGCCGCCGCTGATAGAAGAATTCTCGCCGTGATAATCGTTGAAAATCGAATCGTTACCCGCGCCGCCTTCAATAGTGACATTGTTACCTAAATTATTGAAAATGTAATCATTGCCCGCGCCGCCATTGATTGTCACGTCCGCGCCTTCGTTGTTGGAAATCGAATCATCGCCCGCGCCGCCATTGACTGAAACATTACTAACCTTGTAATCGATTTTGATAGAGTCATTGCCGCCGAGTGCGTTTATCGTCGCGCCTTCGAGAGTATTGGTATAAGCATCGCCGTGAGACGTGCCGTAGATTAAATTGTTATCGGTGGAGGCTGAAGATTTTTTCCCCGTAACTCTGATTGAATCCAAGCTCGCGCCGTCTTTGATTGTGATTGAACCTTTGCCGACTTCAAGGACAATATCATCAAGGACGCGCTTTTGAGTGTAAGCGGTTGTGCCGTCGCCGAGCCTGATTCTGTTCGCCTTCGTGAAGCCGTAAATAACATCGTCGCCGTCGCCGCTGGCGTAGTTGAAGACAACATTATCTTGCGTGTTATAAACGGTGTCATCGCCCTTGCCCGCACTTATCGTCACGTCGGAGCCTGCGTTGTAAATGTAATCGTCGCCTGACTTCGAGCCGTTGAGCGATATAATAACGTCGTCGCCTTCATTGACGATATAATTTTTATTGGCAACTTTTTTATAAGTGTAATCGCCGCCGTAAATCTTTTTGCCATTAGCCGCCGAATCATTTCCGAACGCCGCCGAACTTAGGGTGTTAATCACGATGTTAAAGGGCGCAGTCTCCGAGAGCTTGGAAACGACATTGACAGCAGACAAACTCGCGCCGCCGAGCAAAGTTATATGCCCTTTGCCGGCAGTGAAGATAACGTCCATGCCGCTGATAGCCGACGAATAATCATTAGCTATAACGAGCGTATCCGTCGAGTTGAAGCCGCTGATAGTATCGTCGCCGTCGCCTGAAGCATAGACATAAGCCATGCCGACACGTCTTGGATTATATATTGGGTTATGAAAATACCCATCATTAAGCCAAACATAATCATTGCCTTTGCCTGGATTGACAGTGGAATTGACGCTTCTGTCTTCAATGGTGTCATTGCCAGCACCTGCCGCGATTAAAACATTATCGCCTATGCCGTAATTGCCGCTGTCATCATAATTACCCAACCCGTGATTGACAATAGAATCATTGCCTGCGCCGGCGTTAATCGTCGACGAGTTGCCTGTGTTGTAGATATAATCGTCCCCTGCGCCGCCGCTGATAGAGGAATTCGCGCCGCCGTCATGTCTCCACCAAGTTCCGTTGCTGATAGAGTCGTTACCGTCGCCGCCGCTGATTGTGGCGTTATCGGGATTTGGGTCGTTATAGTAGTCGAAGCGGTTTTCGATATAATCATCGCCCGCGTCGCCGCTGATAGAGGAGTTCGCGCCGTAGTTATAAATGGTGTCGTCGTCCTCGCCGCCGGAAATGATCGCCTTCTTGCCGCTACTATTGATGTAATCGAAATCTGCGCCGCCGAAGATTGAAGCGTTGTCGCCGTCGTTGCGGATAGTGTCATTGCCGAAGCCTCCGTCGATAGAAGCGTTGTGGGGCGTAATCGTGACCCATTCGTCGATGCTGTCGTTGAAGTAGCTTTGGCTCTCGTTGTTAATCGAGTCGTTGCCGTCGAGTGCCGAAATCGTGACGTTGATACCGGCGTTTGAAATGGTGTCGCTCTTGTTGCTACCCGATATGAGCGTATCGGGGCTGACGTTGTTAATCTCTGCCATTAAAGCTCATCTCCTTTCCGGCATATTATAAGTTGTTTTTTTTTTTGACAATTCCCACCGCAAATTTTTTTATTGAAAGTTGCGGATTGTTTCTGCGAGTTTTTTTTCCAATTTATCGAACGCGCCGAGCTTTAAAAGTTCCCAGATTTCGCGGGTTAAAAATTTTTGCCAGAAAAGTTTTCGCGCTTGCGGATTCGGCAAAAGTTTTTTGACTTCCCGACGCCGCGCAGAAATTATTTCTAAGCCCGCGCCGAAATTTTCTCCGAGTTCAAGCTCCAACATCTGCCGGATAAATTTTGAGAACGCCGGAGAATTTGCGCCCGTCGAAATCGTCAGCAACAAGTCGCCGCGCTGGATTGTTGACGGAACGTTAAAATTGCCGCCTGAACCTTCCACGACGTTGACGAGAATTTTTTTAGCTTGTGCCGCCTCTAAAGCTTGCCGATTGACTTCGGGATTGTTCGTCGCCGCGATTAAAATTATTTCTTCGCCGATTAGTTCCTCTGAAAAGTTTTCACGTGTCCAAGAAATTTCCCCGCGCTTAAAAAGTTCATCGACTCCCGCGCAGATTTCCGGAGCTATGACTTTAACTTTTGCGCCCGCCGCTAACAATCCGTAAATTTTTCTTAACGCAACTTGCCCGCCGCCAATTACCACGCAAGGTTTATTTTCTATATCAAGGTTTAACGGATAAAATTTCATCAAAATTAACGCGGCGAATACCGTTAGGGGGTAAGCCGCACATTCACTTCCTTTCTAAAATAAATTTTGTTACAATCTCCTCCGAAGGGAGGTGAATTTTGTGTATCTAACTATTAAAGACCAAATTGCAGGAATGTCTGTCCGTGAATATCAAACATTGCGTCTGCTGTGCCGGCTGTCAAAAAATCTTTACAATGAATCGCTTTACAACGTCCGTCAATTTTACTTCGCCGAGAAAAAATATCTCAACTACGTAACCAACTATCACGTCTGCAAAGACAGTGCGAATTACAAATCACTCGGCACCGATATTGCGCAACAAACTATGAAAATTGTTGACCGCGCTTTTAAATCGTTTTTCGCGCTGATTAACAAAGCAAAATCCGGCTCGTATCAGTTCAATCAAATTCGCTTGCCACATTATCTCGACAAGGAAGGTTTCTTCTCACTGATATTGCCAACAGCGCACGTCACTTTTAAAGATGGCTTTTTTATTTTGCCTATGGCACACGCTTTTAAGAAAAAATATTGCCAGCTGAAGTTTAGAGTTCCGCCGCAAATCGACAGCAAGTCAATTAAAGAAATCCGAATCCACCCGAAACATAAAGCTCAATTCTTCGAGCTGGAATTTGTTTACGACAAAAAACCGATTAAAACTGACTTGAACGCCGAAAAATTTTTAGGTATT
>CAMJKR010000183.1 GCA_946406415.1 uncultured Selenomonadales bacterium
AGCCGTGACTGTAATAAAGCATACTCGTTATACCGTCAAAGCGGAAGCCGTCAAAGTGATATTCTTGCAACCAATATTTGCAGTTGCTAAGCAGGAAATGTAACACGTCGTCCTTGCCGTAATCAAAACAGAGACTGTCCCAAGCGGGGTGTTCGTGGCGGTCGCCTTCATAGAAAAATTGATTTGGATCGCCCGCGAGGTTGCCTAAGCCTTCGACTTCATTTTTAACGGCGTGGCTGTGAACAATATCCATTATGACGCCAATTCCCATTTGGTGAGCCGCGTCAATCATGTCTTTAAGCTCTTCGGGCGTGCCGCAACGACTGCTCGGAGCAAAGAAAGAACTTACGTGATAACCAAAGCTACCGTAGTAGGGGTGCTCTTGAATCGCCATAACTTGAATCGCGTTGTAGCCGGTCATTTTCACACGCGGCAAAATATTTTCCTTAAACTCGGTGTAAGTGCCGACTTTTTCCGCGTCCTGCGCCATGCCAACATGACACTCGTAAATCAAGAGCGGGTCAGTATCAATCTTAAAGCCCTCGTCGTGCCAAATGTGCGGTTGCGGCGGGTTCCAAACCTGCGCGGAAAAAATTTTAGTCTGCTCGTCTTGAACGACACGTTGACACCACGCCGGAATGCGTTCGCCCTCGCCGCCGTCCCAACAAACATTCATCTTGTAAAGGTCGCCGTGTTTAAGTTGATTTTCCGAAAGTTTAAGTTCCCAGTTGCCGCCCTCAAGCCGCTTGCAACGATATTCCTCAGTTTTCTGCCAATTATTGAAGTCGCCGATTAAATAAATTGCTGTGGCGTGCGGTGCCCATTCGCGGAAAACCCAACCATAACCGGTCTTGTGCAGTCCAAAGTACAAATGCCCGTCTGCAAAGTCCGAAAGCGTGCGCTTGCCGTTTTGTGTAAGTTGGGAAATTTTCCACAGCGCGTGATCGTGCCGCCCGCGAATTGCCTCTTCGTAAGGCTCAAGCCAGCCGTCTTTCGCCACTAATCCGATATGTTCCATAAACTTTCCTCCCTTAATCTGTTTTCAGAATCTTCCGCGCCGATTGTAACAAAAGAAACGGCAGGGGACAAGGGATTTAAGAAAATTTTATCAATGCGTTTTTAAAGTCCAGCGGCTTTGCGCAGAGCGTCGGCTTTATCGGTTTGTTCCCAGGGGAAGTCGCCATCTGTCCTGCCGAAATGCCCATAAGCGGAAGTTTGCTTGTAAATCGGGCGGCGCAAGTTGAGCATTTTAATAATTCCGGCGGGGCGCAAGTCGAAGTTCTCTTTAACGAGCTTTTCGATAAGTTCCTCGTCAACTTTAGCCGTGCCGAAACTTTCGACGCGGACACTAACAGGATAGGCGACGCCGATAGCATAGGCAAGTTGAATTTCGCATTCGTCAGCTAAGCCAGCCGCCACAACATTTTTAGCAACGTAACGAGCCGCATAAGCCGCGCTACGGTCAACTTTTGTCGGGTCTTTACCGCTGAAGGCTCCGCCGCCATGACGCGCCCAACCGCCGTAAGTGTCGACGATAATTTTTCTGCCGGTTAAGCCGCTGTCGCCTTGAGGTCCGCCGATAACAAATTTACCCGTCGGATTGACGAAAAATTTTGTTTCAGACGTCAAAAGTCCAGCAGGGACAATGGGCTTAACGACGTATTCAAGCATGTCTTTTTTTATTTGCTCAAGTGTGACGTCGGGATTGTGTTGCGTGGAAATAACAATCGTATCGACGGCAACGGGTTTGCGTCCCTCGTAAGCAATGGTTACTTGAGTTTTGCCGTCGGGGCGCAAATAGTCAACCTCGTGTGTAACTTTGCGGACTTCGGTAAGTCGACGGGCAAGTTTATGGGCAAGAGAA
This sequence comes from uncultured Selenomonadales bacterium, assembly GCA_946406415.1. Taxonomy (GTDB): domain Bacteria; phylum Bacillota; class Negativicutes; order Selenomonadales; family Selenomonadaceae; genus Quinella. Next base: position 1,865 of record CAMJKR010000183.1, read on the forward strand.
ATCGGGAGCGGCATAAAATCGGGCGTTTCGTTTGTCGCGTAACCAAACATCATTCCTTGATCGCCCGCGCCGATTGCGTCTTCAATCGCCATATCGCCTTCGCGAGCCTCGATTGATTTGTTGACGCCTTGAGCAATGTCGGGGGATTGTTCGTCAAGCGAAACCAACACGCCAACAGTATCAGCTTCAAAGCCGTAAGCCGATTTTGTGTAGCCAATTTCGCGAATTGCGCCGCGAATAATTTTGGGAATATCGACGTAGCAAGTTGTGGAAATTTCGCCGACGACGTGGACTTGACCGGTCGTAACGAGCGTTTCACAGGCGACGCGCCCCATAGGATCTTTCTCTATGATTGCGTCTAAGATACTGTCTGAAATTCTGTCCGCAAGCTTATCGGGATGTCCCTCCGTCACGGATTCCGATGTAAATAACATTCTGCGCATTCTTATACCTCGCTTCCAAAAAATAATGTGATAACTCTTTGCAAAGCTATCACATTTAATTTTATATGTCAACGTTTATCAAGTTTCTTGGCTAACGTGTTGCCGATAAACTGTACGAGCTGAACTAAAACTATCAGCACGACGACTGTTGCCAGCATGACTTCCGGTCTAAATCTTTGATAGCCGTAACGAATTGCCAAATCACCAAGCCCGCCGCCGCCGATTGCGCCCGCCATTGCTGATTCACCGACCAACGCGATTATTACCGTCGTTAGCTGTGAAACAATCCCCGGCATTGCCTCTGGTAACAAAACTTTGCTGATTATTTGGAATGGCGTCGCGCCCATTGCCTGCGCGGCTTCGATTAAACCCGACGGAACCTCTTTAAGCGACGTTTCGACTTGCCGCCCGATAAACGGTATCGACGCGATAACTAATGGAACGATTGCCGCCGTTGTTCCGATTGCACTGCCGACGATAAATCTTGTCAACGGAATTATTGCTACCATTAAAATTATAAACGGGATTGAACGCACTGCATTGACGACCGAGCCGACAGTTTGATTGAGGAAAATATTTTCGAGGATTTGTCCCTTAGCCGTCGTGTGAAGTAAAACGCCGAGCGGTACGCCGATTGCCGACGCGATTGCCATTGACACCACAACCATATAAATTGTTTCGCCGAGTGCTTTACTCAACAGCGGCAGGACTTCTGCGAACATAACCAATCACCTCCACGCGCACATCTTCGCCGCCCAAAAAGTTCAGCGCATTGTTAATCGCCTCGTCCTCGCCGCTCAAGCCGATAATAAATCGTCCAAAGGGCACGCCGTGAATTTCGTCGAGATTGCCGAAAAGCATTGTGCATTCCACGCCCGCGCAGTTGCGAATCATTTTGGCAAGAACGGGATCATCAGCTCTGTCGCCCTGAAAAATCAATCGAATCAAAAGCAAACTTTCGGGCGTCCTGTCTTGAGAAATTTCGTTGCCACGAAAGGCGGCGGGCAATTCGTTCGACAAAAGCACGCTGATAAATTCTTTAGTGATTTTGTGTTGCGGATTAGTGAACACGTCGAGAACGGAGCCTCGCTCGGCAATGACGCCGTCGGAAATTACAGCAACTTTATCGCAAATGTCTTTGATAACCTGCATTTCGTGAGTAATGACGACGACGGTTAAGGAAAGCTTTTTGTTAATGTCTTTAATCAGCGCGAGGATAGATTTAGTCGTTTGCGGGTCGAGTGCGCTCGTTGCCTCGTCGCAGAGCAAAACTTTTGGGTCGCTAGCAAGGGCGCGGGCAATACCGACACGTTGTTTTTGTCCACCGCTAAGTTGCGAGGGATATTGATTAGCTTTGTCGCTTAAGCCGACGAGTTCGAGGAGCGGCGAAACTTTTTTCTCAATATCGGCGGAGCTTGTGCCGGAAAGTTTCAGCGGGAAGGCAATATTATCGTAAACGGTCGCTGAACTTAGCAGATTAAAATGCTGGAAAATCATTCCGATATTTTTACGCGCCGCACGAAGTTCGCTTTCCGTTAAAGTCGTCATGTCTTGCCCGTCAACAAAAACTTTACCCGCCGTCGGACGTTCAAGCATGTTTATGCAGCGCACGAGAGTTGACTTGCCCGCGCCGCTCAAACCGATTATCCCGTAAATTTCGCCGCGTGCAATTTCTAAATCAATGCCTTTTAGCGCGTGCACTTTACCTGACGGGCTGTCATAAATTTTTTCAATGCCTAAGAGTTTTATCACGCGGTACACCTCTTTGCTTTTTTATATGTCGATACAACGCCCCAAAAAGATTTGCGTCATTGTGATATTTGCAAGCGACAACTTCGGGGCGCGGCAGGTAATCGGGAACATTTTTATAAAGTTCGTCGAGTTCGTATTGAACGGCGTCGATAAAACTTTGACGAATACTTATGCCGCCGCCGAGTGCAAAGCGTTCCGGGTCGAAAGCAACTTGCAAATTAAAAATCATCGCCGCGATACCATGTGCAAATTTATGGAGCGCGGCAAGCAATTCAGCGTTGTTATCCTCAATCAAATCGAAAATCATTTCGCCGGTCACTTCTTCGGACGGCTTGCCTAAAATTTTAGCGCAACTTTTTTGGAAAGGAACTGCCCCGTAATCAGTAGCGCAAAAATTTTTTTCGTCAACGACAGCTCTAATATTTATCGGCATAAAAGAGACTTCGCCCGCGCAGAAGTGAGCACCGCGATAAAGTTCACCTTTGCGAATAACAGCTCCGCCGATTCCCGTTCCGAAGACCAAAACAAAAGCGTCCTTTACGCCGACGAGACTGCCCGATTTAACTTCAGCTAATGCCGCGCAGTTTGCATCGTTCTCAATCGTAACTGGAACGCCGCAAATTTTTTGCAGTTCCTCAGCTACGCAATGTCCGTTGCAAAAATCTAATGCGCCGCTGGAAATGCAAACGCCCTTAAAAGTATCGATAAGCCCCGGCATGGAAACGGCAATTCCCCCAACGTCATTATGAGCTTTGAAAATTTCCGCGAGCTTTTCTAAAAATTCCTCGTGATTTTTTTTCGGCGTGGGAACTTTACCTTTTGCGGCGATTTTAAAAACGCGTGTTCCAACTAAGACAGCATATTTAATAAACGTGCCGCCGACGTCTATAGTTAAAATTTTTTTCACAGCTAAACCTCCTATAAAAAAATGGCTAGCGATTAGAAAAATCTTCGCGCTAACCACTAACCATTAACTCAAGCTGATTCTTTAGATAAAATGTTTTCTCCGAGTGGGAAAATTTGCGGACTCTCCTCGCCTTTTATGCAAGCTTCGGTTACGACGACGCGGCGCGGTTCTTCACTTTTGGGAATGTCAAACATCACGTCAAGCATAACGTCTTCGATAATCCCCTTGAGTGAACGCGCTCCCGTTTTGCGTTCGATTGCCATTTTCGCGACCTGTCGAAGTGCCGCCTCCTCGAACTCCAATTTAACGTTGTCCATTGCCAAAAGTTTTTCGTACTGTTTAACGGGCGCATTTTTCGGTTCAGTTAAGATTCTCAACAATGCGTTCTCGTCGAGCGTTTCAAGCGTACAGATGACCGGCAAGCGTCCGATAATTTCCGGAATAATTCCGTACTTCATTAAATCTTCTGGGCGCACTTGGTGAATCAGCTCGTTAAACTTTTTATCGGTATCCTCTTTGGAAGGAATTTCGGAGCC
>CAMJKR010000184.1 GCA_946406415.1 uncultured Selenomonadales bacterium
TATTAGGCTTTATTACCTTCCATTTCTTTTAAGATTTTTTGCAACTTTTTTATCGGATTTATTTTATAACAGTCTTTTTTGACCATCATAAAATTTTTTTTGTTCTGTTAAGTTAATGCCATTGCCCTTTCTGGGGGTTTCTGTCGATTAGACCGCCTGCCGTTTTTAATTGACAACGAGCAAATACTGCAAAACTGCACGACGATATTATAACACAGCTTTTTGGGAACTGCCAGAGGCTTTTCATTTTTTAGGGGAGTGAATGATATGCAATACAAGTGCAAGTTAACGGTTATCGACAAAAAAGTTTTCGATGACTTGCAGGAAAAATATCTTGCCGACCCGAAATCCGGCGCGTGTCCTTTCTACGAAGTCGGCGCGGAATATATTTTTGAGCGTTATGGCGACGAGGATACTTTTTGGACGCAAGGCAAGGGCGCACATTGCTCGGAGGCGTGGGATTGTTTTAGTCGTTATGTTTATACGGCGTTGCAGGGCGGCTCAATTATGCGCGACTGGACGAACGATGAACACATGATGATTGCCTGTTGCAATGACGGAACTCGCCCGGTTATTTTCAGAATCGAACGCCTCGATTACAAAGTTGTTTATGTCGACGCACCCGCGCAGGCTCAAGAAAAAATCGCCGGCGAACTCAAAACTTTGGACGGTGTAACGGACGCGGTTTATCGTCCCGACAAAAATTTTATCGAAGTTTTTATGGACAGGAACAACGAAGTTCCAGACGATAAAATTATTGCTTTAGCGGGCAAAGTCACACGGATTGATTAGGAGGTTAAGCTTGGATAAAGTCAGATTAGCGGCGACAAAAATTTTATACGACGTGGCAACTAACGGAGCCTATTCCAACGTAGCACTGGCACAAACATTGCGGCAGGAAAAATTCAGCGACCTCGACAGAAAATTTTGTACGGAATTAGTTTACGGCGCAGTTAAGGCGGGTGCGTCACTCGATTGGAAAATTTCAAAATATCTCAATCGCCCGCTTGTCAAAGTCGATGCGAAAATTTTAGCCGTCTTGCGCATTGGCATGTATCAAATATTTTTCCTTGATCGCGTTCCAAATTCGGCGGCAGTAAATGAATCTGTGGAGCTGTCGAAAACATTTTGCGGAATCGGAGCGTCCAAATTCGTCAACGGCGTTTTACGTTCAGCAATTCGAGAGCCGCATAAATCAGACTTCCCAACGGGCGACGACGCAAAATCTTTGGCGTTGAAAAAATTTCACCCGTTGTGGCTCGTGAAACTTTTTATAAATGAATTCGGGCTTGACGCGACAAAAAACCTTTTGGACTTCGACAACACGGAGCCGCCGCTTTGCTTGCGCGTGAACTTTTTAAAAACTACTCGCGAAAAAATTTTAGAACAGCTTAAAAGTTTTGGAGTGCAAGCCGAACCGTCGACACTCGCGCCCGAAGGAATTATCTGCACAGGACACGGCGCATTAGATAAATTTCAGCCGCTCCGCAACGGATTATGCCAAGTTCAAGACGAAAGCTCCATGACAGCGGCGCGACTTTTAAATCCACAGGCGGGCGAATTCGTTATTGATTGTTGCGCGGCTCCAGGTGGCAAGACAACACATTTAGCGGAGCTTATGCAAAATCGCGGGCGAATTATCGCGGCGGATATTTACGAAACTAAACTTGAACATATTAAACAAAATGCGCAACGTCTCGGAGTAAAAATTATCGAACCATTACTGATTGACGCTTGCACTATTGGCGAAAAATTTCCTTCGCAAACCGATAAAGTTTTGGTTGATGCGCCGTGTTCGGGTTTGGGCGTATTGCGGCGTAAAGCGGATTTGCGTTGGAAAAAAAATCCCGCCGAGCTTAAAGAGTTGCCCGCTCTGCAAGAAAAAATTTTGTCTAGCGCGGCTAAAACTCTTAAACCCGGCGGAATTTTGCTTTATAGCACGTGTACAATCACGCGGCTCGAAAATCAAGACGTTGTAGAAAAATTTTTGGCGACGCACGGAAATTTTCAGCTTGTCGAAATGAAAATTCTTTTACCGCACGTCACCAACACTGACGGATTTTTTTCTGCTAAGTTAATCAAAATTTCTTGAACCGTTTATATATCTGCAAATTGTAAATCAGGCTCGCGCTCAATCAACTTGAGGTCGTGAGCTTTTTTGTAATAAAGTTTCAAAGCGTCCAATGCTTCCGCCGTCAAATTCCACTTGATAACGCCGCCCAAATATTTATCCAATTCCTCGAACGTGAACGGCTTTTTATCAAGTACAGATTTAATCGCGTCGGCTTTATGCTCAATGCCGAATTCAAATGCGCGAAGAATTTTTTCATACGTCGCCTTGAAAATGTCAGGATTTTCGGCGGCGAATTTTTTTTTGACAGCCCACAACGCGTAAACCATTTGCCGCCCCGTAAGCTTATGCCATTCTTTACCCAAATCATAAATATAAAAATTTTTCGGGCGGTGCAAATAAATATAAAGTGCGTCGTCACCGATTAACAGCGCGGCAGTTGCGTCCTCGTCAACGGGATTTTCAACTGTAACTGTTCGCGTCTCGTAATTCGGCGCGGCGTCGTAGCTATCGTGCAAAATAATTTTCAGCAACCGTTGAGCAGTCGCCGACTTCGACGTAAGAATAACTTTATCGTCGCGAATTTGTTCAATCGGCTTGCGCGACACTAAAACAATACTCGTAACGTCTTCATCTGCGCGGACGCAAATTTTCGGCAGAATCAAAAGTTCCTCACTCTGCCTAGCATATTCAATCGAAGAGATATTGCTAATGTCAATGCGCCCCGCTTTAAGCTCGCCGTTTAAAAAGGTCGGAACGCCGTAAACAATCTGCAAATCCTGCGCGGCGTGTTGATAGCCGTAATTGAGCGGCAGGACGTTCAAAAAATTTATGTGACCAATTTTAGGAATCACGCGCTCGCCCCCTTACTCGAACTCAATCGTAGCCGGCGGGCAACGTGACGTTGCATCCAATGGGGACGCTTTGTGCCGTTTAAAATTTTTGTAGCTTGTACCACGTTTATTGCCCCCTTACTCGAATTCAATCGTAGCCGGCGGTTTGCTGGTACAATCGTAAAGCACGCGGTTAACGCCCTTGACTTCGTTGACGATTCGATTAGCGACGACGTTCAAAACTTCCCAGGGAATTTGCGCCGCCTCCGCCGTCATGAAATCACTCGTCAAAACCGCACGCAAGGCAATCGCATAATCGTAAGTTCTGCCGTCGCCCATAACACCAACCGAACGCATATTTGTAAGCGCGGCGAAATATTGCGCTAAATTTTTCACGCCCGCTTTAGCAATCTCCTCGCGATAAATGGCGTCGGCGTCTTGAACGATTTTAATTTTCTCCGCAGTGACTTCGCCGATAATCCGAATTCCGAGACCCGGACCGGGGAACGGTTGACGATTTACGATATTTTCCGGCAAACCGAGCTCGCGCCCAGCTTGACGGACTTCATCTTTAAACAGCAAGCGCAATGGCTCGACAATCTCTTTAAAGTCGACAAAATCGGGCAAGCCGCCAACGTTGTGATGAGATTTTATAACGGCGGATTTGCCCAGCCCGCTTTCAATCACGTCGGGATAAATCGTGCCTTGAACGAGATAATCAACCGCGCCGATTTTTTTGCTGACTTCCTCGAATACGCGGATAAATTCTTCGCCAATAATTTTGCGTTTACGTTCAGGCTCGACGACGCCGCGCAGTTTACCTAAAAATCTTGCGCCCGCGTCAACTTTTATAAAATTCAAGTCAAACGCGCTGAAAACTTCTGCGACTTCCGCCGCCTCATTTTTGCGTAAAAGTCCGTGATCAACGAACACGCACGTTAAATTTTTCCCGACGGCTTTACTTAAAAGAACCGCCGCAACACTCGAATCGACGCCGCCGCTTAACGCACATAAAACTTTTCCGTCGCCGATTTTATTTTTGAGCTGATTAATCGTGTCGGCAACAAACGAACTCATTTTCCAATCGCGCTTGCAACCGCATATGTCCACGAAGTTTGAAAAAATTTTCGCGCCCTCGACGGTATGAACAACTTCGGGGTGAAATTGCACAGCGTAAAAATTCCGCGCAGGATTTTCCATTGCGGCAATCGCACAATCGTTAGTCGCGGCAGTCACGATAAAATTTTCAGGCGCAGCAAAAATTCTGTCGGTGTGGCTCATCCACGCGACGGATTTTTTATTTACGCCCGCAAAAAGTTTCGACGTGCCGATAACTTCAACTTCCGTTTTGCCGTATTCGCTGACCTGCGCGGGTTTAACTTGACCGCCGAGCACGTGAGCCATTGCCTGCGCACCGTAACAAATTCCGAGTACAGGGACGCCCAAATTAAAAATTTCCGTCGGCGGCAGGAGCGAATCCTCTTTATAAACGCTCTGAGGTCCGCCTGTTAAAATTATTCCTTCGGGATTGAGTTCGCGGATTTTTTCGATAGAAAGTGCCGTGTGCACTTCGCAATAAACATTATTTTCACGAACGCGCCGCGCTATCAGTTGATTGTACTGCCCGCCAAAATCTAATACTAAAATCATTGCCAACACCTCCGCTATTTTTCTCCCGCCCATTATAGCCAAAAAAAAGAGCCTGTGCAAAATTTCTTGCACAAGCTCTGAAGTTAATTAATCGTTATTCTATTTGTTGGCTGATTTTATCTTGTTTTGTAGTTGCTGAAGCTGTTAACCGTCTTGGAGTCGCCGTAAGCACTGCTGGTGCCGAACTTGACCGATTGCGATTGTTTGCTCCAGTTGTTGTAGTCAACCTCTACTATTGCGTAGCCGTCGCTCTTCATTATCGACTTAAGTACATTCTTCGTAGCCGAATCCGTGCCGGTGACCCATTCGCTTTGTTTGTCGCCGTCAACGTCCTCGAACCAGTAAAGTTTGTTGTTGTTCTTAATGAAGACATTATTGGCGGAGAAGCCGTTAACCTTAACCGAGCTGTCGTCGCTCATGTTGAAGGTAAGACCGCCCCTAAGCGTGCTGACAGAGCTGAGCGCGTTATTCGTAGCAATCTTAAGTTTGTCTTCGTTGGAGGTGAAGTCCGCGATAACGTCGTTGCCGTCGCCTGCCGCGTAGTAGAAGGTATCCTTAACGCCCGTCGTGCCGTTGAGTTTATCATTGCCCGCGCCGCCTTGAAGCGTTGCTGAACCGGTTCCGCCGCTCTTAAGGGTGTCGTTGCCGCTCGTGCCGATAATATTAACCGACTTGCCTGTAAGCTTAGAGGCATCAACCGTAACGCCCGTCGTGTCGAATTTAGCAGACGCATCGTATTTGCCGCTGAAGCCGCTGAGGAGCGTTGCTGAATTCGTGCCATAAACTGCGTCGCTATCAACGGTGACTTCGCCAACGCCGGAGAAATTGACTGAGGCTTGAGATTCACCGTTGAGGGCAGTCTTACTGTATTCGTTGCTGTTTACTTCAATCTTGGAGCCGTCCGTCAACTCAACTGTAAGCGTGCCGCTATTCGACGAGGATTTAAG
>CAMJKR010000185.1 GCA_946406415.1 uncultured Selenomonadales bacterium
GACATGAACGGCGTTAAGGACGCGGCAAAAACTTCCGACCCGAAAATGATTTACGCGCAAATGCTCGGACTTATCAAAAATCCGAACGACCCCGAAGTTATAGAATCTGCGCGGCGTGAAGGCGTCTCGGAGGCAGTTTTGAACGCGGCAAAAATTTCGCCGGTTTATCAGCTAATCAAGGGCTGGAATTTGGCATTGCCGCTTCACCCCGAATTTAGAACGTTGCCAATGGTTTGGTATATCCCTCCGTTGTCGCCAATCGCAAAAAAATTCGAGGATAAATTTTATCTTCCTCAATCGGAAGCAATGCGAATCCCCGTTAAATATTTGGCGGAACTTTTCACGGCGGGCAACACGAACATAATTTTGCAGACATTGCAACGGCTTTTGGACATGCGCAAAGTTATGCGTTGCAAAGAAGTTGGCGAGACTTTACCGCAGAATTTAGAATTCGACGCTTACGAATACGAAAAAATGTACAAGCTCCTCGCCATTGCGAAATATTCCGAACGAATTAAATTGCCAGCGGGCTTGCAAGGCAAAACTCATGAACAGTTGCGCGAATTGCAAGGCAGTGCGGGTTATGTTTGCCCCGGAGGATTTTGCTAATGGACGAGTACAGAATTACATTGAAAATTGCGGCGTTCTTGCTTGAATATCCCGACGCCGCTTGGTGGGAAGATTTTCCGGAATATCGCGCCGTCGCGCAGGAACTTAAGACGCCACAAAGCCGCGACGTTTTCATTGATTTATTTGATTATATCGAGCAATTCGGGCGCAACGAATACGAGCGCGAATACGTCCGCAAGTTTGACTTTTCGCAGAATACAAATCTTTACTTGACGACGCACAACCGCACGGATTTTGGCAAGCAGTCCAATGAAATGCTTGACTACAAAAAATTATTTCTGGATAACGGCTACGACTTGCAAAAAGAATTGCCCGATTATTTGCCGGCAGTTTTGGAGTTAGCGGCAACTGTTGAGCCCGCGCAGACCAAAAAAATCCTCGACACGGCACGCGATAAGATTGAACTTTTACGCGACCGATTTATCGAAGCAAAACTTCCGCAAGTCTTTTTGCTTGACATAATCCTTGCACAGATTGCAACTTTGGAGGTGACAAAATGAGCGGATTTTTTTGGGGCGTGTTGCCCTATATCGCCTTTGCAACTTTGATTGTCGGCACGGCTTATCGCTATTGGACGGGCGAGCGCGGCTGGTCAACTAAGAGCAGTGAATTTTTAGCCAAGAAAAGTTTAAGAGTTCCCATTTGGCTTTTCCATTTGGGGCTTTTAATGGCGTTCGGCGGTCACGTCATTGGCATTTTAATTCCAAAGTACATAACTGACGGCGTTGGAATATCAGAACATCTTTATCATATAATCGCGTTAAGTGGCGGCATTCCCGCAGGAATTTTATTTCTCGGAGGATTTTTCATGTTGATGCGTCGTCGCTTTGATAACCCGCGCATGAAAGTTAACACGTCCACTTCTGACGGCGTAATTTATTTTGTTATGTTCCTCACGTTGATAACTGGTTTTGGCGGCACGTTGTTAAATGCTGTTGGGCTTTTGGGCGACGGATTTAATTATCGCGAATGTATTTCCCCTTGGTTCCGCTCTGTGTTGTCTATGAGTCCTGACATTTCATTGATGAGCGATGCACCGATTATTTTTAAATGCCACGTGTTGTTGGCAATGGTAACGATAATAATTTTCCCGTTCACGCGGCTCGTACACTGTTTATCACTACCCTTTGAAATGTTTTTGCGCAGTCCCATTGTTTACAGACGCAAATAAAATTTTTAGCAAGTTAAAAAGCCGGGCGAAATGCTCGGCTTTATTTTTTTATGTGGTAAAAATCACTTACAAAAATTTTTCGGCGTGATAAAATTCAATGGAAAAATTTTTTAAAGGAGAGATTTTAATGGAGAGCAAAAATTTTCTGTGTTTCCAGTGTAGCGACGCGCTCGGCGGCAAGGGCTGTACAAAAATCGGCGTGTGCGGCAAGAAAGCTGATGTCGCTCGTATGCAGGATTTGCTTATTTATGTAACCAAAGGAATTTCCGCCGTAACTACGCAACTCCGCGCAGAAAGCAAGCCCGTAAAGCCGCGTGTCAATCATCTCGTAACGATGAATCTTTTTATGACGATTACGAACGCGAATTTTGATTTGGAGGCACTCGTTAAGCGCGTGGAGCAGACGCTCAAAACTAAGGCTAAACTTATCGCTGAAGTTGACGACAAAAAAAATTTGCCTGCCGCCGCGCTTTGGACAGACACGCAAGAAAACTTCGACGCAAAGGCTGATACCGTAGGAATTTTGGCGACGGCTAACGAAGATATTCGCAGTCTTCGCGAATTGATAACTTACGGCTTAAAAGGACTGGCGGCTTATCTTTATCATGCCAACGTGCTCGGTTACGACGACGAAAAAATTAACGCCTTTGCTCAATCGACGCTCGCAAAACTTTTGGACGACAGCTTGAGCGGCGACGACTTGACTGCGCTGGCATTGGAGACGGGCAAATTTGGCGTCGACGTTATGGCTTTACTTGACAAGGCTAATACTGAAACCTATGGCAATCCCGAAGTCACCAAAGTTAAACTCGGCGTTGGAAAAAATCCCGCGATTTTAATCAGCGGTCACGACCTGCGCGACTTAGAACAGCTTCTTGAGCAAACGGACGGTACCGGCGTTGACGTTTATACAAATGGGGAAATGTTGCCCGCGCATTATTATCCGAAGTTCAAAAAGTTTAAACACCTCGTCGGCAACTACGGAAACGCTTGGCATTTGCAGACGCGAGAGTTTGAAAAATTTAACGGTGTAATTTTGCTTACGACTAACTGCCTCATGCCGCCCAAAGAAAGTTATCGCGACAAGGTTTTCACGACGGGCGCGGTTGGCTATCCTGGTTGCAAGCGCGTTGAGGAAGTCGACGGCAAAAAAGATTTCACGCCGCTGATTGAACTGGCTAAAAAATGTCCGCCGCCCGCTGAACTTGAAAAGGGAGAAATTATTGGCGGCTTTGCTCACGAACAAGTTTTTGCTGTTGCTGACAAAGTTGTCGACGCGGTAAAATCCGGCGCAATAAAAAAATTCGTCGTTATGGCAGGTTGTGATGGTCGCCAAAAATCTCGCGAATACTACACGGAATTTGCTAAGGCTCTGCCAAAAGACACCGTGATTTTAACGGCGGGTTGTGCAAAATATAAGTACATAAAACTTCCGCTCGGTGACATTGGCGGCATTCCTCGTGTGCTTGACGCTGGGCAGTGTAACGATTGCTATTCGCTGGCGTTAATCGCGCTCAAGCTTAAAGAAGTTTTCGGACTTGACGATTTGAATAAATTGCCCATTGTCTTTAATATCGGTTGGCATGAACAAAAAGCCGTTACGGTTCTACTTGCGCTTTTATATCTCGGCGTGAAAAATATTCATTTGGGACCGGTATTGCCTGCGTTCCTTAGTCCCAACGTCACAAAAGTTTTGGTTGAGAATTTTGGCATTGGCGGAACTATGAACGTTGCAGATGATATTAAATCGATGATTGATTGAGGAGGAATTTTTTTGCAAGAAATTAAAGTTCAAGACGCGGTCGGCTGTGTTTTATGCCATGATGTTACAGAAATTGTTCGCGGCGTGGTAAAAGACGCTCGCTTTAGAAAAGGGCATGTTATCACCGAAGCCGATATTCCCGTATTGCTCAAGCTCGGCAAAGAAAATATTTACGTCTGGGAAAATGACGAAACTAAGCTCCACGAAAACGACGCCGCCGAAATTTTGCGCGGAATTTGTCAAGGCGAAAATTTATCGGCAAGCGGCGTTAAGGAAGGCAAAATCGAACTTAAAGCGACTTGCGACGGAGTTTTTCACGTCGACGCCGATAAACTCAATGCGATTAATGACGTTGAGGAAATTTGTATTGCCACCGTTCAAAATAAAATTCCCGTCCGCAAAAATAAATCCGTAGCGGGAATGCGCGTGATTCCTCTCGTGATTGACAAGGACAAAATGGAGCGCGTTAAAAAAATTGCAGGCGACGTGCCCTTGATAAAAATTGCACCGTATAAAAAATTTAAAGTTGGACTCGTCGTTACAGGCTCGGAAATTTATCACGAACGAATTCAAGACACGTTCACGCCTGTTATCGAAGCAAAGCTTAAAAATTTCGGCTTGCAAGTTAACGAACGCAGAATGTCCGATGATTCAAAGGAAATGACGTGCGAAAAAATTTTTGAACTGTTGAATTTGGGCATGGAAATGATTTTATGTACGGGTGGCATGAGTGTTGACGCCGATGACAAAACACCCGCCGCAATTAAGTCGACAGGCGCGGAAGTTGTTACTTATGGCGTGCCCGTTTTGCCGGGCGCAATGTTTATGCTTGCTTACAAGGGCGACGTGTCGATAATGGGCTTGCCCGGCTGTGTAATGTTTTGTTCAAAGACAGTGTTTGATATGATTTTGCCGCGAGTTTTGACGGGCGAAAAATTAATTCGAAAAGATTTTACAACGCTGGGCGTCGGAGGTCTGCTCTAATGGAAGGAATTACACTTGAACGGGCGATTGAACTTTTGACTGCCAACGCCAAAGAAATTTCTGATACGGAAAATATTTCGCTGATTAAATCGGTCGGGCGAGTTGCGGCGGAAAATTATTTTGCGACTTTTGACAATCCGCCGTTTGACCGCAGTCCGCTTGACGGCTACGCGCTTAAATCTTCTGATACGCCGGGCAAATTTAAAGTTATCGGCGAGGAATGTGCAGGCGATTTTTTTTCGGGCAAAATTAAATCGGGCGAGGCGTTGCGGATTATGACGGGCGCGGCTATGCCAAATGGCTCCGATTGCGTGATTCGGCAAGAGGACGTTAAAGTTGACGGCGAAAATATTTTTGTTCCCTACGCGCTCAAGCACCACGAAAATTATTGTTTTGCGGGCGAAGATATTAAAGCGGGCGCGTTGCTCGTCGAAAAAAATTCTAAGTTGACGGCGGCGCATGTGGCGGTTTTGGCAAGTCAAGGCGTCGCGTCTGTTAAAGTTTATCGAAAGCCGATTGTTGCAGTTGCCTCTACGGGTGACGAATTGCTTCAACCTGGTGAAAAAATTTCTGCAGGGAAAATTTATAACAGCAATTTATATTTAATCGCCTCAAGATTAATTGAGCTGGGATTTGAGCCGAAAATTTTATACAACTTGCCCGACGACGTTGACGCCTGCGCGGACAAAATTTTTACTTTGCGCGAGGAAATTGACTTGCTGATAACAACGGGCGGCGTTTCGGTTGGCAAAAAAGATATTATGCATGACGTGGTTAAGAAAATCGGCGAGAAAATTTTTTGGCGCGTACTGATGAAACCCGGTGCGCCCGTTATCGGCTGGACATGCGGAAAATTTTTAGGCGTCGCGTTGAGTGGCAATCCGTTCGCGGCTTATGCGACCTTTGAACTCTTAACCCGTCCCG
>CAMJKR010000186.1 GCA_946406415.1 uncultured Selenomonadales bacterium
GTTTGAACGCGGCTATTCACTTGACAAGATTAAACGCGATTTCGATAACGGCATAAAAGGATTCGTCGCCTTCAACTATAACGGCGTGCAAGAAACGATGTATTATGTCCCCGTTCACGGCACGAACTGGATTTTAACGTATCTGATTCGCGAAAGCATTATCAGCGAAAAAATCGGTGCTATTACTGACAATATTATTTTTAGAAGTTTGCTTCATGCAATCGCTACGGCTATGGTTTTGATTGCAATGTTTATTATGGTAATTGTTCAGTTACGTAAAGCCGCTAAGGCGCGATTGGAAAAGGAAACTGCCGACGCCGAAAACCGCGTTAAGCAACAGGAATTGGAAGAGCAATTAGCTTTGCAGGAAGAACTTTTAGCGCAAGAACAGGAAAAAGCTCAACAGGACAACATGATACGCGCCTTATCGAGCGATTATCGCAGTGTTTATTACGTCAACATTGCTGACGATTCGGGCATTTGCTACAGAGGCGACAAGGAATTAGAAAACGCGCTTGCCGAAGGTGAAGGCTTTAAATTCAGCAGAAGATTTACCGAGTATGCAAATCTTTACGTCACGGCTGAATATCGCGACGACTTCTTGAAATTTATAAAGCCCGATGCGATTCGCGAGGGCTTAGAAAATAATTCTGTCATAATGTATCGTTACTTAGCAAACAGAAACGGCAAGGAATGTTACGAGATGATTCGTATGGCGAGCGTTGGGATTGCTGACGACGGTACTAAAATTTCCAATCACGTTATCGGCGTGGGAATTACGGATATTGATTCGGAAATGCGCGACGCAATGGCGAAGAGCCAAGCATTAAGCGACGCGCTCAAGACGGCAGAACAGGCAAGCAAAGCTAAAACAACTTTCTTGTCCGCAATGAGCCACGAGATACGCACGCCCATGAACGCCATTATCGGATTGGACAGCTTAGCACTTCACGAGCCGGGCATTTCCGACACGACCAGAGGTTATCTGGAGAAAATCGGCACTTCCGCGCAACATTTGCTTAGCTTGATAAATGATATTCTGGACATGTCGCGCATTGAGTCCGGACGCTTGACGATTCGCAACGAAGAATTTTCTTTCCCGAAATTGATTGAGCAGATTAATACAATTTTCAGCGGGCAATGTAGCGAAAAGAAGCTCGAATATAACTGCCACATAAACGGGCATATCGGCGAATATTACATTGGCGACAGCATTAAGTTGCGTCAAGTGCTGATAAATATTTTGGGTAATGCGGTCAAGTTCACGCCCGAAGGCGGCAAAGTTGATTTAATCGTTGAGAAAACCGCTGACTTCGATAAAAAATCCGCGATTAAATTTACGATTAAGGATACGGGTATCGGCATGAGCAAAGACTATTTGCCGAAAATTTTTGAGGCGTTCAGCCAAGAGGATTCGGGCAACACGAATAAATATGGCTCTTCGGGCTTAGGCATGGCGATTACAAAAAGTATCGTCGAGATGATGAACGGCAAAATCGAAGTCGACAGCGAAAAGGGCAAGGGCACAACCTTTACCGTGACTGTAACTTTGCTGAACTCTGATAAAAATGATTCTGCAAGCGACGACATTGAGATTAAGCCGCAAGAAATGAACGTGCTGATTATCGACGACGACCCGATTGCTTGCGACCACGCTAAATTAGTTCTTGAGAAGAGTGGCATAGCCGCTGAAACTGTCTTATCAGGCAAGGAGGCTATCGAGCGCGTTAAACTACGCCATGCTCGCCGCGAGCCGTATAATTTAATTATCGTTGATTGGAAAATGCCGGAAATGGACGGCGTAGAAGTCACGAAACGTATTCGCGAAATTATCGGCAATGAGACGGCAATTATCATTTTGACGGCTTACAACTGGGACGACGTGATTGAGGAGGCACTTGCCGCCGGCGTCGACAGTTTCATTGCAAAGCCGCTGTTTTCGGGCAGTCTGATTGAGGAATTTAAGAACGCACTTCGCAAGAAAAATTTAAACGTTGTAGCGACAAAGACAAAAGCCGACTTAGCGGGCAGAAAAGTTTTATTAGCGGAAGATATGCCCGTTAACGCGGAAATTATGATGATGGTTTTGCAAATGCGCGAGATAGAAGCCGACCTTGCCGAGAATGGGAAAATCGCGCTTGAAAAGTTCCAGAATTCGCCCGAAAATTATTACGACGCAATATTAATGGATATGCGTATGCCGGAAATGGACGGCTTGGAGGCGACGCAACGAATCCGTGCTTTAAATCGTCCCGACGCAAAAAAAATTCCCATAATTGCGCTAACAGCCAACGCCTTTGATGAGGACGTTCAACGCTCTTTGCAGGCGGGATTAAATGCACACCTAAGCAAGCCCGTCGAGCCTGATGTTTTGTTCGAGACTTTGGAAAATATGATTAAAGATTAACGATTCTCACAATGTAAAAGTAACAAAAAACTCCCGCAAGAATTTTCCTGCGGGAATTTTCGTTTGTAAAAAAAATTAGATTTTGTTCGACGCGGGCAAGAGTTTTATCTTGACAACCCCCGCCCGCTTGTGGTATTCTACCACTGTAAATTTTACCATACTGACGCAGGGTGCGCCCAAAAAAACCGTAACTAAATTATATCCGAGACGTTCCCTATTGTCAAGATTTAAAAAAGGAGTGGTATGTATGGAAAACCAAATTCAGCTCTTCGAGCACGAGAGGTTCGGAAAGGTTCGCATCGTAATTATCGGTGGAAGAATTCACTTTGTGGCAGCCGATGTTTGCCGCGCTCTCGACATCAAAAATCCTCGCGACGCTCTGACTCGTCTTGATGATGACGAAAAGCAATCGATTATTCTCCCTAATGAAAGCTCAAAAGATGGCGTAACTAATAGCGTCGGCTCAACCGACGGTAATGATGGCGCGACTTCTGGATGGCTTCAAAATCGTGTTAACGTCGTCAACGAGCCGGGGCTTTATCGTCTCATTTTCTCCAGTCGCAAAAAAGAGGCTCTCGAATTTCAGCGTTGGGTTTACCATGAAGTGCTCCCGTCGATTAACAAAACTGGTAGCTATTCTGTTGTCAAAAAAACTAAGCGCACGCCCAATCCCAATCGCCGCGCAGGTCAGCTCAGCGACGCTAGTGTTTATGTGTTCCAGCTGAGTGACGGTACTGTTCTTATTGTCAAAATCGGGCAGAGCAAAAACGCAGACAAACGCAAAGCAGAGGTTGAACGGCACACCAAGAAAACTGTCGAAAATATGTATTGCACGCCGCTCCTGCCCCGCAAAGTCGCTCGTTTGATTGAGAAGGCTTGCCACGAAATTTTTTCCTCGTCCAAATTGGGCGGGGAATTTTTTTCTGTCAAATTTGAGGAAGCATGCAAGGTTATCAGTTCTTTCGTAAAATTCGTTGCATCTCTTCCGCAAATCTCCAACTTTGAGCGTAGCGAAAAACTTTTGGCAATCGTGAACGAAATTAAAACGCTCTCCGGAAATCAGACTGAAGAAAGAGCCATTCTTATAAATTCAGCAAAATTAATTGCCGGCAATTAAAGCTGTCGGCTATTTTTTTTATCCGAAACAACAATAGCCACCACTTTTTAAAGTTTGTTGACGACACCTGCGAATAAAGTTACGTCCGATTCAATGTCGCGAATCAAAAACAGAAACGGTCTGTCAGCGATAAAATAAACTCTGCGCGGCGGTTCAAAGTTCGGCGCGGCAGTTGTCTCAAGCATAGTAATTTCAGTAACGGCGGCGGCTTCGGTGCCCTGCTCGTCAACTTTTATTTTAGCGCGGTGTTGAGCGTTGCCGATTTTTAGCGACGTGTCTTTGACTATATTAAAAAATTCTGCGGCGTCCGAAAAAGATTTTTTTATGCCCATTGCCCTAAAATTTTCGACGAGATTATTTTCAATGTCCAGTTCAAATTTCGGCAGGCGAACGATAACTTTACCGTCAAACGCATAAGATTTACTCAAGGCGTTTAAAAAATCTGCGCGGGCGGTGTAGTCATTCCAAAGTTCAGCGACGTTTAAAACTTTATCCTCACGCGGCATAATTAGATACATTGTAGCGTTCGCGTTGTAGGGTAGTTTAATGGCTTTGAAGTCATCGTTTTCAAGATACGCAATCTTATCATCAAAAACTTCGTTCATCATATCAACTTCTTTAATTGAGCCGTCGCAGTTTCTAAAGTTTTGCGGAGCGGTGTTGCGTGCTTTGAACGGAATAGCCCACATGCCTTTAAAGTAGACGACGTTAAGCAAGTCAGTTACCGTGTTGGCAGTGGCGATTGATTTATAATTGGGAATAAAATTTTTAGTCTTCTCGTTAACCCAGCGGGAAATTTTTTGTTTCTCGCCGTCAACGTCGCCGCTAAAATTTGCCTCGCGCACGTCCGATTTATAAACGTCATTCACAACACGTTTAAAATTTTTATCAAGTCCGCGCCCGATAAATTTTTTGTTGATAAGCAAGAGGTTAACCTCTGCAAAGTTATCATAATTCTTCGCGACAAATGCCGAAAAGTTTTTATGCCCGTCGTTTAGGTTTTCGAGGTTATCAGCTTCCAGCGCGAATAAAATTTCCTTAAGCGTATCACCGGTTGCACCGTTCGCCAAAATACTCAACGCGGCATTAATTCCATACGGCGAATAGAAAATATTTTCTTTTTGATCAAGCGTCGCAAAATATTTCCAACAGAATTCGTCGACACTCGTTGAGAGGTTCCGCGCAGGTTCAATGTTGACAGGCTCTTCCGCAGCGCAACCGACGCCCGATAAACTCAACATAAAAATCACCGCCGCTAAAAATTTTTTCATGTCAACCACTCCAAAAAAAAGCCGCCCGAAAATTTTAATCGAGCGGCTAAATTTATTTACGTAGAAAATTATTATCCTTTGGAAGCTTTAAGTTCCTGAAGTTTCGGTCCCATAATGCGCTTGTAAGCCTCGACGCCGGGTTGATTGAATGCGTCGACGTTCAAAAGTTCGCCTTCGTAAGCAACCGACATTGCCAACAGATACATCAACTCGCCGAGATGATATTCGTTGACTTCGGGCAGTGTAAAGCAAGCATTGAAACGGTTGTTAGACTTGAGCGCGTCTGCATTCGACTGGCGGGCAACTTCCAAAGCCTCGCCCATAGTCACGCCGGAAATATCCGCCAATTTCTTTACATCGGGGAAAACGTTCGGAATAACTAAATCGTTCGCCCATTTGTCAACTTTAATGAACTGAACGACTTTATCTAAAGTGCCTTCCTGGTGCTGTTGCGTCTGTGAATGCATATCCGTCGTACCAACTGCTACCAACGGCGTTCGACCTTCGCAAACTTCCTTGCCTTCTTTGTCAAACTGTTTACCAAGAGATTTCAACTGGAATATAAGTTACTTCTCCAGATTTA
>CAMJKR010000187.1 GCA_946406415.1 uncultured Selenomonadales bacterium
GCGATCTTCCCACTTAGGATTTTTCGGGTCGACGTTCATTTCGCGGAAGTAGCAAGCCGTCACGAAATCCGCCGCGCTGAGCGAGCCGCCGGGGTGTCCCGACTGCGCCTCGTAAATCATCGTCACGACTTTTTTGCGCAAATCCTTTGCAATCTCCTTGAGTTCCTCGACTGTCCTTTTCTTCATGATTAAACCTCCTTATATTAAAACATGGAGCGCGACGCGCAGTTAACGAGCCGCGCCCCGTAATTTTCTGATTACCTTTATTTGCAGTTTAGTCAAATTATCTTGAAAGAGTGAGCGGCGTCATATTCAGAAAACAGTTCTGCTTGCCGTTTTTTTGCGAACTCGACATATTTCTTGGCGTCTTTCTCCGACGCGAACTTCGGTATTACATCGTTGGCAGCACAGCCACAGATATAATGAGTACATTTAACAGGGTGAATTAATTTGTCGCGAATTACTTGAAAACAATTTTTGTCATAAATATTACAAATAGTTTTATCATCACCACAAACCATGCCTCTGCAACGTCCGTTTTCCTCTATTCTTAAAACAGATGAATGTGCTATGCAAAACATTCCTTTGAATTTCATTAATCCGTCCGCGAGGTCTAAAGTTCTATTTCTATTTTTTATAATTTTTATCTCCCCGTTATCTTCCATAATGCGAATTATCGGATTTGAATATTTAGCTTGTTTTAATGCGGGGAAACGAGAAGAAACGCTTTTAACCAATTCATTGAATTGTTTAACAGCTTTTTTCTGCCAAGCGAAATCATCAGGGGTATAACGCGGGTCAACACGATCGTCATCGCGGAGTGTGACTACATTCATATTAAATCTAAATTTTTTTCTGCATTCGAACATTGCTTCATAAATCTCATGCACCATTTCGCGTTTATCAGGATTAAACATTAGCACGAAATGCATTTCAATATCACCAGATAAATCTTCAATGAGCTTCAAAATGTGATCTATTTCGACATGATCTGTGTGTATAGAAATTATCATTAAGATTTTTATAGATTTTGCAAGATCAAGTATTTTTCTATAAAGAAGATTGTTTCTTGAACCATTTGTTATTATGTAAACTCGGTTCAAACGTTCTTTCAAAGTTTCATGCAACATAGACATAAGTTCGAAAATATGCGGATGAATCGTGGGTTCACCGCCGCTGAGAGTCACTTCATACCACGGACGATTTAACGATGCGATGTTATCGACTGCATTTCTAAGTTGTTCAAGGGTAGAAAATGGTAACTGGGGGGGGGGATTTTTGCCTTTTCCATAATGGAAACAATATGAGCAATGATAATTGCATCTGGCAGTTAAAAACCAATTTACGTCGATGGGCAAATTGATGAAGCATTCACGACCACCAACTTTTATAATCTTCATAAAGCTGTACCTCCGTTCGATAGATTTTCAATCGGATTGGGAGTTCGAGACGCGACTATATAATTTGGAGAGCCGCGCCCCGTGAAGCTCCGCTAGAATTTTTTCCGATTATTTGAGGGAGCAGATTATTTCGGTGATGACGCCGTTTTGAGCCTTGTACACGACGATAGATTTTTTGTCGCCGCTGTTGTACTCGTATTCTGCGCCGTTATCAATCTTACGAACAGAGTCAGCCGGTCCGCAGTAGTCGTTAAGGGAATATTCACTTGCGCCGACGTAAACGCCTTCAGCCGTGTCGAAAGCGTTTTCTGTCGTGGAAATGGATTTAACTTTGTTTGCGCCGTCAAGTACGACTTTAAGCCCGTCAGCAAAAGTCATAGTGTTGCCGTCAACGGAAGTCGCCTCGCCGAACACAGTTTTTAACTCTTCAAGCGACGCACCAGGCTTGATACCGTTGAGCGCGATAACTCGTTCGTTCATCATGCTCGTCATATCAGTTGCCATTTCGTCAACTTTGGCGGCGGCGTCTTTAGCCATTTTATCGGCGTCGGATTTCATCTCGTCGACTTTAGCGGCAGCGTCGCCAGCGGCTTTGTTCGCGGCGTCCTTAGCCTCGTCGACTTTAGCATTGGCGTCGGCTTTCATCTCGTTAGCCTTTTTAGACGCGTCGTCAGCCATTTGATTTGCCTTGTCTTTAGCTTCATCGACTTTGGCATTGGCGGCGTCTTTAGCTTCGGTAGCTTTTTGCTCGACTTTCTGTTGAGCGTCCTTAGCCGCCTCTTGTGCTTGATTGCCGCAACCTGTCGACAAAACCATTGCCGCAAGCATTAAGGCAAGCAAAGCCCTTTTCATGATAACCAATCCTCCGTTTTTAGTGGCTAGTGGTTAGTGACTAGTGATTAGATTTTCTCTAACCACTAACCACCAATCACTAATCACTTAAATTCTCCACGCTAGACGAATAACAGCGGGAGTTGCGGAATGTATGTTACCATTAGTAAGACTATTAAGCAAGCAATAATCAGCGGGATGACTGCTACGGAAATATCTTTTAGTGTGACGTTCGCTATACCGCACCCGACGAATAGATTTATTCCAACTGGCGGTGTCACCAAACCGATTGACAAGTTGAGAACCATGACTGCGCCGAAGTGAATCGGGTCAATGCCTAAACTCAACGCGACGGGCAGGAACAGCGGAGTAAAGATTAAAACTGCCGAAGTTGCGTCCATAAAACAGCCCGCGATTAAGAATATGACGTTGGCGATAAGCAAGAACATTATGTAATTGCCGCCGGTTATCTCAATCAAGCCGTCACTTATCGCTAAGTCAAGACGTGCTCTAGTTAAAATATATGCGAACAAGGACGCCGTAGCCGTAATAAACATGACAACTGCTGTAGTCGTCGTGGAGTTAACAAAAATCTCGTAGAGGTCTTTAAGCTTCAAAGTTCTGTAGATAAAGAATCCGACGAATAAGCCGTAAACCGCAGAGGCAGCCGCCGCCTCAGTCGGGGTGAAGATACCGCCGTAAATGCCGCCCAAAATGATACCAGGCATGAGCAAGCCCCAGAAAGCCTCTTTAAAAGATTTCCAACGTTCCTCGCTTGAAGCTTTGGGCAGAAGTTCAATTTTTAAATTTCTAGTCGTCCACATTGCAACGATAATCAGCGCAACGCCAATCATGACGCCGGGAACGATACCAGATAAGAACAATTTGCCGATTGAAGTATCAGCGACTGAACCGTAAACGACGAATGTAATTGACGGCGGAATAACGATACCGGTTGCACCAGCCGCCGCCATTAACGCCGCAGAAAACGCCGGCGGATAACCAACTTTAACCATTGCGGGGATAAGAATCATGCCCAGAGCCGCAACCGTCGCAGGACCGGAACCGGAAATTGCCGCGAAGAAACACGCAACCGAGACCATAACGACGATTAAGCCGCCGCGCAGATGTCCAACGCAACTTTGCGCGAAGTTAATCAAGCGTTCGGAAATGCCAGCCTTCTCCATGACGTTGCCGCCTAAGATAAAGAACGGAACCGCCAATAAGACAAATTTACTTGTCGCAGAAGAGAAAATACGCGGCAACATTGTCATAATTGTATCGAGCGGACGCCCCGCGCCGTCAATCAACATGCCGAAGACGCTAGAGACGCCAAGACAAATTGCAATCGGCGTGCCGACTAAGAGGAAGACCGCAAAGCTCAAGAAAATTACGGGACCAATCATTTCGCGTCGCCCTCCTTGCCGCTTATCGTGTCAATTAGCATGAATAAAAATTCTATCGTGATAAAAAATGCTCCAATCGGGACGAACGAACCGAAAATCCATTCCGGCCACTGCATACCCGCTGTAACTTGTCCGTGAAAAATTTGGCTCTGCACCATGCTGATTCCATACCAGAACAGCGCGGCGGAGAAAAATGTTGCAAGCGCGTAGCTCATAATTTGAATTCCGCGTTTAAGCCCCGCAGGCATTAAATCAAGTATTGCGGTAAAGCCCAAATGCGCTTTTCTTCTTGCCGCCGCCGCCGAGCCGATTAAGCTAAGCAACACGAACAAATAAGTTGTAATTTCTTCCGAAAAGGAAAATGACGCGCTGAAGACGTAACGGGCGATGACGTTTGCAAAGGTTAACGCCGTCATAACGATTAGGCAGATCGCGCAGATTATGTCTTCGATTTTTCCCAGAATATATCGCATATCGACTGCCTCCTTACTTCATGCGGAAGGCTTTGCAAGCCTCGTCGCCGTATTTTTCCATAAGTTCTTGACGGACGCCTTGAACTTTATCTTGGAACGGTTTCAACTGTTCGGGCGTCAACGTGATAACTTCCATGCCGCCCTGCTGGAATTTTTCCTTAAGATTTTCTTCGTCGTTCTCAACTAAATCGCGTCCCCACTCGCAAGCCTCTTTAGCTTTAGCGCGGATAAGTTCTTGCGTCTTAGGCTCCAAGCTCTCAAAAATTTTGGTGTTGGCTACGAACAGATAATTTTCGTAAGTGTAATTCCAAACCGTCATGTACTGCTGAATCTCGTTAACTTTGGCGGAATTGGTGACGGAAAAGCCGTTTTCCTGCCCGTCAATAGTACCTTGCTGAATTGCGGTAAAAGCTTCAGACCAGCTCATTGCGACGGGGTCGGCTCCAAATGCTCTCCAAAACTTAAAATAAACCTCGCCACCAGGCACGCGGATTTTCAGACCGGCAACATCTTCCGGAACAAGCACGGGGTGTTTACCGTTTGTAATCTGTCTGAATCCATTGTGCGCTGACGCGAGGAAAGTCATACCTTGTTGAGCGAGAATTTTTTTGTAGTATTCGCCGCCCGTCGTGTCGATAATTTCACGAGCCTCTTGATAGTTGTTAAAAGTCCAAGGAATCGTGGCAATCAAAAGATGTTCGTCCATAACCGCCATAACGCCCGCCGCATACGCCGCCAAATCAACTGCGCCGTCGGCAATCATTTCGATACCCTTTGAGGCGTTGCCGCCCGCAAGCTGGTCGTTCGGGAAAACGTCGATTGTGATATTTCCGCCGCTCTCTTTTTCCATAAGCTCGGCGAATTTCATCGCGACTTTGGTATCCGTCGCAATGTTCGTGCCGTTGACGCTCATGACCAACTTGATTTTCTGATAGTCGCCCTCTTTGCGTTCACCCTGCGCGGCGTCCTCACCGCAACCCGTAAACGCGAGCATACTACAGACGAGCAGCACCGACATAAAAAGTTTTTTCCACATCGGCATTTTCAAATCAGCTCCCCTCCTCTATAAAACCCTCTACTCTTCCTTAACCAACATAGGACGTTGACTAAGTTTTGCGTATAATACCATTAACGTCGCTAATCTGTCAACTGTCTGCAAAAAAATTTTTTCAATTTTGTACAGTTGAAAACCACATAAGTTTATGATAAAATGCTGAAAATTTTTCGGAGTATAAAAATGTCTGATAAACTAAAAGAAATTTT
>CAMJKR010000188.1 GCA_946406415.1 uncultured Selenomonadales bacterium
GGGCTGCCTCGTTGAGGACGACGTTGACGAGTTGGAGCGGTTGGAGTTTTATCGCAACCTTGCCAAGTACGATGCGACGAATTTCGGCTTGACGATTGCGCCGACGCTTGATTGCAATTTCCGTTGTAAGTATTGTTTCGAGACGCACCCCAAAGGCAAGATGAGTTCCGAGACTCAAGCGGCGTTAATAAAGTTCGTGGAAAATCGTCTTGAGCGGGCGAAAAATTTTTCAGTGACGTGGTACGGCGGCGAACCGCTCCTTGCCAAAGAAATTATCTGGTCTTTGTCCGAAAAGTTTTTGGAACTCTGCGCGGCTAAATCGATTGACTACGACGCCTTTATAATCACGAACGCGAGCTTGCTTGACGATTCGGACGTTGAGCTTTTCAAAAAATATAAAATCAGCGGGGCGCAAATTACCATTGACGGCGTAAAAGAAATTCACGACAGTCGCCGACGCAATGTAACTGGTGAAAGCACCTTTGACAAGCTAATTGACAGTGTGAATCTTTTGCTGAACGAAAATTTATCGGTGATTGTTCGCATAAACATCGATAAGGAAAATATTGAGCGCGTTGACGAATTACTTAACGTGCTTGCCGAGAGAATCGAACGCCGCGCAGATTTGAAAATTGACTTTGGGCAAGTATCGCCGTTCACGGATATTTGTAAGTCGATTGAAAGTGATTGCTACAACAATGCGCAATTTGCCGACGTTATGCTCCCGCTGTACGAAAAAGTTTTGGCGCGAGGTTTCACTGTAAACAAGTTGGCGGCTTATCCTACGCCACTTACGAATTTTTGTTGCGCCGATTACGTAAATTCTTTTGTCGTTGACAATCGCGGCGAGATTTATCGCTGTTGGAATCATGTCGGCAACTTGAAAAGGTCAAGCGGCAACGTCAATGACGGCAATAATTTGACGTTTGAGAAAAATTATTTGAATTGGATTCAATGGAACCCGATTAGGCATCCGAAATGCCGCAAATGTGCTTGTCTGCCGATTTGCATGGGCGGCTGTCCTGACGTAATGCGAACTTCCGAAGATGGACAGCCCGTTTGCAGAGCGGTTAAATATAATTTGGACAAGGTTTTAAATCACTATTACGAACAGCTGAAAGGTGGTGTTCAAGCATGAAATTTTTGGTTAAATCGCGTCGTGCGCTTTGTTGCGTAGGAAAATGTGCATGCAATAACCTTTGCGGTATGAGGTAAGGCGATGAAAATTTCGGGCGAAGGTCGCTATTTCGACAAGGCGGGGCGGCGACACAAGGTCGAAGGTTTCGGAAGTTTACCGGACGATACAGCTTTGCAAAGCATGAAAATTTCGGGCAAGTTGTCGTTCGGAAAAATTTCCTGCGACGAAATCAAAATCAGCGGTGAATGCTTTGGTGATTCGTTGACGGCGCAAAATATTTCTGTCGAAGGAACACTTGACGTTAATTCGGTGGAAGTAGCGGAAATTTTGAAACTGGAGGGCTCATTGAAAGTTTCGCATCTGGAAGCAACAAAAACTTTAATTGAGTCGCGCTCCGGCTCGATTGGCACTGTCAAGTGTCAGAGTATAAAAATTTTCCACAACGAAGACTTTGTCGATTCCTATAATTCTCGGCTTCAAATAAAAAACATTGAGGCTGATACGGTCGAATTGGAAAATTGCTCGGCAGACATTATACGTTGTGAGGACGCTTTCATAGGCTCGAATTGCCGGATAAAACAATTATTCGTTGCAGGCAAATACAGAATTGCTACCGATTCTATAGTCGACGATACAATCCATACGTAAGAAATTTTTGGAGGAATTCATATGAAATTCTTAATTAAACCCGTCAAAGTTAATGTTTTCGTTAAATCCATTGACTCTTGCTTTTGTGCACATTGTAATGGGTTACGTGTTCCAATCTAAAGTCTGATTTAATCGACAAAAATTTTTCCCGTCGTTCGATTGAGCGGCGGGATTTTTTTACAAGCAAAAAGCCGAGAGGCGTCAAGCCCTCGACTTTTTTTGTTGCGTAAAGAAAATATTTCAGATTGCGCCACCTGCAGACGCGACAATATAAGCTACAGCCGCACCGACGAGCGGACCTACAACAGGCACCCAAGCATAGCCCCAATCGGAGCCGCCTTTACCGGCAATGGGCAGAATAGCATGAGCAATACGAGGACCTAAATCACGAGCAGGATTCATTGCATAGCCCGTAGGACCACCGAGCGACAAGCCCAAAGCAACAATCAAAATGCCAACCAAGTAAGGACCAACTCCCGGAGGAAGTGCGCCGACAGGTTTACCAAAAATCATCCATATAACGAACATAAGGAAGAACGTCGCAATAGCCTCAGTTAAGAAGTTTGACATAGGACTGCGGATTGCAGGACCTGTTGCAAAGACACCGAGTTTAGCCGCAGGGTCGGGCGTTTCTTCCCAGTGCGGAAGATATGCCAGCCAAACGATAGCCGCGCCGAGAATTGCCCCGACAAGTTGCGCGGCAGAAGTTGCTAAGAACTGCGCGGGAGTATAAATGCCAACCATAGTTTTTGCCAACGTGACAGCGGGATTTAAATCGCCTTGAGGAGCACCGAGCGTCGTTGCAGTGAAAACGCCCAATGTAACTGCAAATCCCCAGCCGAATGCTATACAAATCCAGCCCGCGCCTTGTCCTTTAGATTTCGTCAATGTCATGTTAGCGCAGACGCCGGCACCAAAGACGATAAGCACCATTGTGCCCATAAATTCGCCGAATAAATTATCCATGAATAATACCTCCTTAAGGGACGGGAGGCGAAAATTTCCCGTCCCAAAATGTTTCAGGCAAATAGATTTTAGTCGTCGTTAAGCCAATTCATTGCGTGTTTAACAGCTTTGCGCCAGCCCTTATAAAGCGCGTCAGCTTCGTAGCGTTTCATTTCGGGTTCAAAGCGCGTTTCGAGTTGCCAAGCAGATTTCAATTCTTCCTTATTCTTCCAGACACCAACAGCTAAACCGGCAAGATACGCCGCGCCGAGTGCAGTCGTTTCTACAATCTGCGGACGGTCAACAGGAACGCCCAGCAAGTCAGCTTGGAATTGCATCATGAGATTGTTAGCGGAGGCTCCGCCGTCAACTTTAAGCGCGGAAAGTTTTTCGCCGCTGTCAGCTTCCATAGCCTCCAAAACGTCGCGAGTTTGATAGGCAAGCGAATCGAGCGTTGCGCGTACAATATGAGCTTTCGTCGTGCCGCGTGTCAAGCCGATAATCATGCCGCGAGCGTTCATATCCCAATACGGCGCACCCAATCCAACGAATGCAGGAACGAAATATACGCCGCCCGTGTCCTTAACTTTTTTAGCAACCCATTCAGAGTCGGGCGCACTGTCA
This sequence comes from uncultured Selenomonadales bacterium, assembly GCA_946406415.1. Taxonomy (GTDB): domain Bacteria; phylum Bacillota; class Negativicutes; order Selenomonadales; family Selenomonadaceae; genus Quinella. The sequence continues at coordinate 3,356 of CAMJKR010000188.1, forward strand.
ACCATGCGAACGCCGTCGCGGAGCCATTGAATAGCCGAGCCTGCAACGAAGATTGAACCTTCCAGCGCGTACTCAACTTTGCCGTCGAGACCCCAAGCAATCGTTGTTACTAATCCGTTTTTGGACTTGTGAATTTCCGTGCCGGTGTTCATCAGCATAAAGCAACCTGTGCCGTAAGTGTTCTTCGCCGTGCCAGGTTCAAAGCAGTTTTGTCCGAAGAGCGCAGATTGTTGGTCGCCAGCCGCGCCGCTAACGGGAATTGCCGCGCCGAGAATCAACGGACTTGTTTCGCCGTAAACGTAAGAGGACGGCTTGACTTCGGGCAGAATCGTTTTCGGAATGTCGAGATATTTTAAAAGTTGATCGTCCCATTCAAGCGTGTTGATGTTGTAAATCATTGTGCGGGAGGCGTTGGAATAATCCGTGACGTGAACTTTGCCGCCCGTGAGTTTCCAAATCAGCCATGTGTCGATTGTGCCGAAAAGCAATTCGCCGGCTTCAGCGCGAGCGCGTGCACCTTCCACGTTGTCGAGGAGCCATTTAATTTTCGTGCCGGAGAAGTAAGCGTCAATCTCAAGTCCGGTTTTGTCCTTGAATTCTTCGGCGTGTTCGGCTTTGAGAGCCTCGGCAATGGGCGCGGTTTGACGGGATTGCCAAACGATAGCGTTGTAAATCGGGCGTCCGGTTTTCTTATCCCAGATAACCGTAGTTTCGCGCTGGTTGGTGATACCGATAGCCGCAATGTCGCCCGCGATAAGGTCAGACTGTTCGAGAGCCTCTTTCATGACGGCAACCATCGTGCTCCAAATTTCGTCGGCGTCGTGTTCAACCCAACCTGGTTTCGGGAAATGTTGCGTGAATTCTCTTTGAGCCACGCCGACGATTTTAGAGTTCTTGTCGAAGATGATAGCGCGGTTGCTGGTTGTACCCGCGTCCAAAGCCATTACATAATTTTTTGCCATTCAAAAATTCCTCCTTAACATTTAAAACAAATTAACCGAAAAATTTTTCACCTCCTTAAGCATAAGCCTTAGCAAGAATTTCAATCGGGTGGACAGGCTTAATATCGGTGCCGTGATGAATCTGCATTCGACAAGTACCGCAATCGCTAATAACTTTGTCGAAATCTTTCTTCTTAACGCGCTCAAAAAGTTTTGCGCCAATCTTCATAGAAATATCGTATTTATCTTTACGGAAACCGTAGTTGCCGGAAATGCCGCAACAACCTGCGTCAGCCGTCTGAACTTTAACGCCGTCAATTTCCTCTAAAATATCTTGCGCAGGAAGTCCGATAGCTTGCGACTTCAAATGGCAAGGAACATGATACAAAAGTTTTTGACTAAGCGGCTTAAAGTTGTCGTTGAATTCGCCGCGCTCCTGCAAAATCTCTAAAAACTCAAAAGCGTCGTAAACATTCGTAGCCGCCTCGTGAAATTGCTCTTCGCCAAAAAGTTCGTGATATTCTTCTTTAAGCATAAGCGAACAACTGGTGCAAGGCGTCACAACGGGAATCCCTTTTTTCTTCCAGTCAAGAATTCTGGCAACGTTATTATCTGCGTGCTGTCTAGCCTCGTCAAGAAAACCAGTAACTACCAACGGCGAACCACAACAGTTAAAACCTTTATCGATTAAAACCTCGTAGCCGTTAGCGTTCATGACTTTAACGAAAGCCTCGCCGACTTGTGGCTCGTTGTCGTTTATATAACAGCCCGTAAACAGCACAATTTTTTTGCCGCTTGCAGTCTGTTTGATTCGCGGGAAATAATCTTTAAACGAAGTCGACGCATAAGCGGGCATATTGCGTTCACCGGCAAGCCCCAGCGCACTGAATACACCCAAAGTTTTGCCAATGCTCATTCCGATATTAGAAAACGTCGCGCCAAAAGGAATTTTGCGAATCAAATTAGCCATGCGCTCGCCGTGCGCTAACATATCTTCCGAGCGCAGGTGTTCATGCTTTT
>CAMJKR010000189.1 GCA_946406415.1 uncultured Selenomonadales bacterium
TAAAACTGCCTGTAAGCTCTTTACGCTTCTTAATCGTGATTTTTACGCCCAGATAACCAAGCACGATGCTAAAAATGACGGGAATATAATTTCCGACGACAGGAATGCGGGCGAAGGCATTGCCCAAAAGATTTGCAATTATAAGTCCGATAGCCAACCCGACCGCGCCGGCGATAACGTCGTTGATTGGCATTTTACTAAGCTGTTTTTCGACAAATGAGGTAAATTTTTTGAGTTTGTTAATTAAAAATGGTGAAACGAACCAACCAGTAAGCCCGCCGACGGTTGCGCCGACCAAAATGCAGACTAAATTTGCTAAAGTCAGTCGAAAAATTCCCGTGTCGATTTGAAAGAACTCAAGATTAATATAGGAGATAACAAAGGGGCTTACCTGATGCAACGCCGCGCCGCCAACTATAGCGCACGTCAACGTTATAAAAAATTTTATTGCTTTATCAAGCATAAACTTCACCTCCCGTAGAGTTTATGCAAGCCTAGCATACTTTTCTGAAATTTTACTGATTGACATTAAGCGGGAGAAATTTTTTATCAGAATTTAACAAATTGGCGACGCGCTGAATAATTTTTTCCGCCAAATCAGCCTTGCTCATCTTAGGAAAGTTTTCAACGTTGCCCTCGCGCCAAATAATCGACGCAATATTAGTTGAAACGCCGAAGCCCGCGCCCTCAGCCGTCACGTCGTTAGCAACTATGAAGTCCAAATTTTTTTCGACGAGTTTTTTACGTGCATAATCCAAAACATTTTGAGTTTCGGCGGCGAATCCAACTAAAATTTGAGATTTTTTTAAGCCGCCAAGCTCTTTTAATATGTCTGGATTTTTCACAAGCTCCAAAGTCAGCGTATCAGCGGATTTTTTAATCTTCTGCGCGGCGGGATTTTTAACGCGATAATCGGCAACAGCGGCGGACATAATCACGGCGTCAACGGCATTAAAACTTTCTAAGACGGCATCGCGCATTTGCAACGCGGATTCGACTTTTATAAATTTTAAATCGCTGGGCGGCTCCATTTCGCTTTTGCCGGAAATTAAAATGACATCTGCGCCGACGTTTACAGCGTATTTAGCAATTTCGTAGCCCATGCGCCCGCTTGAGCGGTTACCGATATATCGCACGGGGTCAATCGCCTCGACCGTGCCGCCCGCCGTCACCAGAATTTTTTTGCCGCTCAAAATTTTCGTATCTGCGATAAAAAATCTTTCAATCGCAGTATAAATTTCCTCCGGTTCGGGCAAACGTCCTTTACCGACGACTCCGCAAGCCAACATTCCGGCATTTGGCTCCAAGATTTTAACTCCGCGAGATTTTAACAAGGATAAATTAGCTTGCGTCGCGGGATTTTCGTACATTTTGGTATTCATCGACGGCGCAATTAAAATTTCCTTGTCGAAAGCTAAAATTGTAGTCGTCAAGAGGTCGTCGGCAATTCCGTGCGCGGCTTTAGCCAAAAAATTTGCCGTTGCAGGCGCGATTAGAACTAAGTCGGCAAAATCGGCTAGTGCGACGTGTGCAACATGAAAATGCGCCGCGTCACCGAACATTTCGACGAACACGGCGTTGCCTGTAATTTCTTGAAAAGTTCTCGGCGAAACGAATTCGGTTGCGGCACTGGTCATCATCACGCGGACATTTGCGCCGGATTTTTTAAGGCGGCTTGCCACTTCGACGACTTTATACGCGGCAATACCGCCCGTCACGCCGATTAAAATATTTTTGTTGTCTAGCATGGCTTAATCCTTTATCGTGTAAGAAATTTTGCCCTCGTTAATCTCTTCCATAGCGTTTGTAACGAATTTAGTTGCGCGATTTTCGACGCGGCAAGGTTTACCGCTCAAAAGTTCGCGGGCGCGTTTACTGGCGAGAACAACAAGCGCGTAACGGCTGTGAGTTTGTTTAAGCATTGAATCTGTCGACGGATTTACCATACTAAGAGGCGTTGCATTTAATTTCATTTAAAATCCTCCCTCAAAATCAAATTTATCGGTGTTACGAGCAACTTTTAAGCGTTCCGCCGCCAAAATAGTTTTAATCTGCGCGGTAGCGTTGTCAATCGTATCATTTACGACGACATAATCATATTGCAAACCGATTTTTATTTCGGCGACGGCGTTTTTCAATCTGCGTGCTAAAGATTCGGGATTTTCAGTGCCGCGACCTTCGATTCTGCGTTTAAGTTCGTCCAAACTCGGCGGCAACAGGAAAATATAAATCCCGTCGGGACATTTTTCCTTAACGTTAAGTGCGCCCTGAACGTCAATTTCTAAAAGAATATCCTCGCCGCGATTGAGCCGCTCCTCAATCTTATTTAATGGCGTTCCGTAAAAATTTCCGTAGACATTGGCGTATTCGAGAAATTTTTCTTCCGCAATCCACGTTTTGAACTCCTCGACGCTAAGAAAATAATATTCTCTGCCGTCGACTTCGCCGGGGCGAGGCGTTCTGGTCGTCGCCGAAATGGAATAAGCGACTTCGGGCAAGTCAGCCAACAATTTCTTGCAGACTGTGCCCTTGCCCGTGCCGCTCGCACCTGATATTACAATCAATAAACCACGTGTCATTTAGTTTTCTCCAATAATTTTCTTTCTGGATGCAACGTCACGTTGCCCCTTACCCGTGCCGCTCGCACCTGATATTACAATCAATAATCCACGTGTCATTTAAAATTCTCCGACAAATACTCGTTCAGCCGCGCCCGTCATGAAGATGTGATTATTTTCGCGCCAATCAATGTTGAGTTCGCCGCCGTCAAGAATTACGGTAGATTTTTTGCCCGCCTTGCCGTTGAGATTCGCCGCAACAGCCGTAGCACAAGCTCCAGTGCCGCAAGCCATAGTTATGCCGCTTCCGCGCTCCCAAACGCGCATACGCAATTTGCCGTCGCCGATAACTTGCACGAACTCGGTATTAGTTTTGCGCGGGAAAAATTTATGCGTCTCAAATTTCGGACCTATATGCTCTAAGTCAACTTTGTTAATGTCGTCAACGAAAATCACGCAATGCGGATTACCCATGCTAACACAAGTCATTTTATAAGTTACGCCGTCAACTACAATCGGCTCGCCAACCAATTTTTGCGAACCAAAGCCCGCCACAGGAATTTTATCCGCGTCAAAAATCGGCTCGCCCATGTCGACTGTAACCAAATCATATTTCATGCTGACAGTTAAAATTCCCGCGCCCGTCTCAACCGTTAAATCATCGTCGGAGAAAAATTTATCGCCGCTCAAAAGATAACGCGCAAAGCAACGCAAACCATTTCCGCACATTTCAGCTTCGGTGCCGTCCGCGTTGAAAATCCTCATGCGCGTCGCCGCTTTCGTCGAACTCTGAATATAAATCACGCCGTCCGCACCAATTCCAAAGTGTCTGTCGCAAAGCTGTTTAATTTTTTCCGGCTCTTCAATCGCATTGCCTGCGCGGTCAATCAATATAAAATCGTTCCCGCAACCTTGCCACTTCTCAAACTTCTGCATAATTTTAACCTCCTTTTATTCGCGCAGTATACTACTTTTTCCAAATCGTTGCAATATTATCGTGTTTTTGTTGTATAATTGAGGCGGCAATGTCCGAGCAATAAAATATTGGGAGGTAGGAAACTTGAATAGTAAATTGAATCACTTCGACGCGGCGGGCAATGCCGTCATGGTTGACGTTGGCGGGAAAAATTTAACGGAACGAATTGCCGTTGCGAGCGGGAAAATTTTTGTCAGCAATGAAGTTTATTCGGCGATTGAGTCCGGCTCGTCAAAAAAGGGCGACGTTTTGGGCGTGGCGAGGATTGCGGGGATTATGGCGGCTAAAAAAACTTCGGAAGTTATTCCGTTGTGTCACCCGTTGCCGTTAAGTCATTGCAGTTTGGATTTTGAAATGCTACACGACGAATCAGCCGTTAAAGTTATCGCGACGGTTAAGACGACGTGGGCGACGGGCGTTGAAATGGAAGCTTTGCACGCGGCGAGCGTCGCACTGCTTACGATTTACGACATGTGCAAGGCGATTGATAAACGCATGACGCTCGGCGAAATTCATTTGGAAAGTAAAAGCGGCGGCAAGAGTGGCGATTTTACCTTCGCGCGGTGAACGTCGCACTTTTTACGATTTACGACATGTGCAAGGCGATTGATAAACGTATGACGCTCGGCGAAATTCATTTGGAACGCAAAAGCGGCGGCAAGAGCGGCAACTTTAAATTTTGATTAGAAAACGCAATAATCTTGACAAAAACACTGTACAAAGTAAAATACAAACACGATTTAAGGCAGAATTTTTTGTTATCGGGGTGTTGCTCATGCTCCAGAGAATAATTAACTTTTTGAACGACTTGCGCCCTAGACAGATACTGATTTTGGCGGCAATAGCGGGCGTGTTGATGTTTATAACAATTATCGTCGGCATGAATATGATGACCAAACAAGAAGTTGCAATTATACCTCCGCCGGTTGTCAAAGAGGAAAAACCCGCAATCCAAACAACACAGGTCGTAGTCGCTAAAGTAAATATTCCGCCGCGCACCAGAATTCAAGAGAGTATGCTCCAAATGAAGGAATTGCCCGTCGACATGGTGCCCGAAGGCGCGATAGAAAGTTTCGACGCCGTAAAAAATGTTCAAGTCAAAGTTTCGATTTTTTCGGGCGATATACTTACTATCCAAAAAGTTTTCAGCGAATCAACCGACGAGGGCTTTGTCGGGGAAATTCCAACTGATTGCCGCGCAATTTCCATTAATGTCAACGAGGTGACGGGCGTTGGCGGTTTTGCTAAGCCTGGCGATAAAGTTGATTTGCTCCTCGTCGAAAGCGACAAATACAACGCAGTAAGCAATATTTTATTACAAAATGTCCTGCTCCTTAGCGTCAACCAAGACACGACGCAAACGGGCAATGTCATTACCGAAGAAGGCATCGCAAAACCTTCAGCAATTCATAATCCGTCAATCGCGACGTTTGCACTGCCGCCGGAAGATATTTTAAAATTAATTTCGGCGACGAAACTCGGCGAAATTTATATGATGTTGCGCCCGTCGAAGCCGCAAGCAAATTACGTGCCGCAAATGGAATATACACTCGAATCTATAAGCAAGCCGAAACCCGAAGTTCAAACTCCAGTCATTCCGTCGAACGTGCCATTGCCGGAAATACCTGCAAATGCGCTTGAGCCTGTTGTACCCAAAATTGATATTATTGCCGGCGACCAAATTGTACAAAGCTCCACTCCAACAACGCCACAAACAACAACTCCTCCCACGATAGCAGGAAGATCTTCCGCACTTCCCGCA
>CAMJKR010000190.1 GCA_946406415.1 uncultured Selenomonadales bacterium
GGCGACGACGGGCGAATACATACGAATTTTAATCAGACTGTGACGGCGACGGGTAGACTTTCCAGCTCCGACCCGAACTTACAAAATATTCCCGTGCGCACCGACGAAGGCAGAGAAATTCGCGCACTCTTCAAGCCCGGTATTGATTACGATTGCATTTTGTCCGCTGATTATTCACAAATTGAGTTGAGACTTTTGGCGCACATGTCCGGCGATGAAAATTTAATTGACGCCTTCATTAAAGGGCAAGACATTCACGCACGAACGGCGGCTGAAGTTTTCGACGTGCCACTTGAGGAAGTGACGCCTGACTTGCGCCGCAAAGCTAAGGCGGTAAATTTCGGGATTGTCTACGGTATCAGCGATTATGGATTGTCGCAGAATTTGAATATCAGCCGCAAAGAGGCGGGCGAATATATTGCGCTTTACTTCGAGCGTTATCCCAGCGTTAAAGATTTTTTGGATATGACAGTTGCTCAAGCGCATTTGCACGGCTATGTTACGACGATGTTCGGGCGGCGCAGATTTTTGCCCGACATTAACAGCAAAAAATTTAATCTGCGCTCCCTCGCTCAACGCATGGCAATGAACACGCCCATTCAAGGCACTGCGGCGGATATTATTAAAATGGCTATGATTCATGCGGAAGAAAATCTGCGCGGCTTCCAAAGCAGAATAATTATTCAAGTACACGACGAACTTGTTTTGGAGGCTAAGAGTTCCGAGCTTGCCGACGTTGAAAAAATTTTGCGCGAGGCTATGGAAAATGTCGTAGAACTTTCTGTACCTTTGGTTGTCGACTTCCACAGCGGAACAAATTGGTCGCTTGCCAAGTAAAAAATTCATCATCAAATAAAATCTGCACGTCAATTTTTAATCCCGTTTCAGGCGGGATTTTTTTTTGCAACAGTTGATTTTGAAGTATCGACGTGTTAAACTTAAATAAATCGATTCAAGAATAATTATAATTGCTGATTATGCAAAGGAGGATTTTAATGATTGATATTACCGACAGAGTGCGCAACAAAGATTTGCTTAGCAAAATCGTCAGCGCGGAGGAAGTAGCAAATTGGATTCAGCCGGGCTGGACGATTGCTTGTAGCGGATTTACGGCGAGTGCTTATCCTAAAGCAGTTCCGCTTGCCCTTGCCGAGCGCATGAAACGCGACCCCTTCCAAGTCAACATTTGGACAGGCGCGTCGACGGGTCCCGAACTCGACGGCGCACTTGCTGAAGTCAAAGGTATTAAACAGCGTCTGCCCTATCAAACGGACGCCAAACTTCGCCCGCTTATCAATGATGGCACTGTTGATTATCTCGACTTGCACCTCTCTGAAAGCGCACAACTTACCCGCACAGGCTTTATTAAAAAGAAACCAAATTTCGCGCTGGTTGAGGCTTGCGCCATAACTGAGGAAGGCAATTTAATCCCGACGACTTCGCTGGGCAATGCGGCAAGCTACGTTCAAAACGCTGATACTGTTGTTGTCGAAATCAACATCACGCAACCGCTTGAGCTTGAGGGTATGCACGACGTTTACGTTCCACTTGACCCGCCCAATCGTTTGCCCATTCCGATTGTCCACGCCGACGACAGAATTGGCACAACTTACATTCCCTGCACACCCGACAAGATTAAGTACATTGTCCCCTGCGACATCAAAGACCACACCCGCGACATTTCGCCCATTGACGAGAACTCGAAAAAAATGGCGGCGTTTACACTCGAACTCCTCAACGCGGAAATTAAAGCCGGTCGTATGCCTAAAGGACTTTTGCCGCTTCAATCTGGCGTCGGCAATGTCGCAAATGCCGTGCTTGAAGGTTTCGTCGAAGGCGACATGACAGATTTTATCGTTTACACCGAAGTTATCCAGGACGCAATGCTTGACCTTATCGACGCGGGTAAACTCAAATTTGCGTCCGGCACGGCGTTTAGTCCGTCGCCTGCCGGCATGGAAAGATTCTATAAGGGAATTGACAAATACCGCAAATATATTTTGCTCCGCCCTGAAGAAATTTCCAACTCGCCCGAAGTCGTGCACCGTCTCGGCGTTATCGCTATGAACACCGCGCTTGAAGTCGACATTTACGGCAACATTAACTCAACGCACGTCACCGGTACCAAAATGATGAACGGTATCGGCGGCAGTGGCGACTTTGCTCGCAACGCTTACTTAACAATTTTCTACACGCCGTCGACTGCTAAGGGCGGCAAGATTAGTTCTGTCGTTCCGTTCTGCTCGCATATTGACCACACCGAACACGACGTTGACATTATCATCAGCGAATACGGTATCGCCGACCTGCGCGGGCTTGAACCGAGAACACGCGCTTTGGAAGTCATTAACAAATGCGCACACCCCGATTATCGCCCAATGTTGCTTGATTATTACGAACGCGCTCTTGCCGCGACAAAGAAGGCTGCCACGCCGCACCTTTTGCACGAGGCATTGAGTTTCCATACGCGCTTCCTTGAGACAGGAGACATGAGAAAATAAGTGGCTAGTGGTTAGTGGTTAGCGATTAGGAAATTTATCTAACCACCAATCACTAAATACTAACAACTAAAATGGGGATTAGTGGTAAGGAGAAATTAAAATGAAAATTTTTCAAGAGGCAGTCAAAAGCCGCCGTTCAATTTACAAACTCGGCAGAAATATTCCCGTGCTCCAGTCGGAAATAATCGCGGCAATTGAGCGCATGACTAAAGACACTCCGTCGGCGTTCCATATGCAGTCGGCTCGCGTCGTCATCACAATGCTGGATCATCACGAAAACGTTTGGCACTGCGCCAATAACGTGCTCAAGGCTGTTATTCCCGCAAGCCAATTCGCCGAAACGAAAGCAAAACTTGAAAGTTTCGAGGCGGCTTACGGCACGATTCTTTTCTTTGAATCAAGCAACATGATTAAAGCCATGCAGGATCAATTCCCCGAATACAAGCACAATTTCCCCGGCTGGGCAATGCAGGCTAACGGCATGTTGCAGTTCGCAGTTTGGACGGCACTTGAAGACTTGGGGCTTGGCGCGAACCTTCAGCACTACAACCCGCTGATTGACGAGCCGATTAAACAAATTTTCGACCTTCCTGAAAGTTGGGATTTGGTTGCGCAACTCGTTTTCGGCGAAAAGTTGGAAGAGCCGGAGCCGCTTGAAAAAGTTCCGACGGGCACTCGCGTAAAAATTTTTAGGGAAGTTTAACAGACAGTATTTTAGGAGGTTTTAATGAAATGTTCAAAGTTCTTGGCGTAGACCATATTGGCATTGCGGCAAAAGATTTGGCGGAAGTCGGCGCGTTCTGGGAATTGCTCGGCTTGAAGTCGACGGGCGAAGAAACCGTTGCTGAGCAGAAAGTTACGACGGGTTTTTATCCTACGCCCAATGGTAGCGAAATTGAATTGCTCGTTGCAACCGAAGAATCCAGCCCGATTGCAAAGTTTATGGAGAAACAAGGCGGACGCGGCGGCATTCAACATATCGCGTTGCTCGTTGACGATTTGGAAGCGGCACTTGCCGACCTCAAGGAAAAAGGCGTTAAGCTTATCGACGAAAAACCGCGCAAGGGCGCAGGCAACAAGATGATTGCGTTCATTCACCCGAAAGCAACTCACGGCGTCCTTTTGGAGCTTTGCCAGCCGATTAAGTGAGGCGACGACATGAAAAATTTTTTCAAATCGTTTGTCTTAGGCGCGGGACTCATCCTCGCAAGTCAATTCATGGCGATTCCAACCGCCGCCGCGCAGGACGTTTACATTGAGACGGAATACGGCGGCAGTCGAGACATTTACGTCGTCACCGAATCGATTGATACAAACGGCGTCGATTACGCAAGCGTCACGGTTAAATACATCAAAGACGGTCGCCTCACTTACACCGAACACAGAAAATATTCTTACGTTAGCGCGCATGGTTGCTGGTACAAAGGTAGCGAAGAGGCGAAACGCGATAATCTACGCCCGACAAGAGTTTGGAATGTGGCAGAAGACAAAGTTTTGATGTATTGTTTGAACTATCGGCAATGAATTTACAGGAGTGATTTGATGGCTACAGTTCAAGAGAAGATTGCCTTAATGCAAAGCAAGAAGGAACATATTCTTCAAGGCGGCGGCAAGGCAAGAATTGATAAACAGCACGAAAAAGGCAAGATGACTGCTCGCGAACGTATCGAAATGTTTTTTGACGAGGGAACTTTTGTTGAGCTTGATATGTTCGTTAAGCACCGTTGCACCAATTTTGGACAAGACAAAAAAGAATTACCCGGCGAAGGCGTCGTTACTGGTTATGGCACTGTTGACGGACGTTTGGTTTATGCGTTTGCTCAAGACTTCACGGTTGAGGGCGGTAGCTTGGGCGAAAAACACGCGCACAAAATTTGGAAAGTCATGGATTTGGCAATGAAGATGGGCGCACCGCTTATCGGCATTAACGATTCGGGCGGCGCACGTATTCAAGAGGCTGTCGACGCACTTAGCGGTTATGCAGGAATTTTCTTCCGCAATACGGCGGCTTCAGGCGTCATTCCGCAAATTTCCGTCATCATGGGACCTTGCGCAGGCGGTGCGGTTTATTCTCCGGCTATCACCGACTTTATCTACATGGTTAAAAATACCAGCCAGATGTTTATCACGGGACCTGCGGTTATAAAATCCGTCACGGCGGAAGAAGTCACTGCAGAGGAACTCGGCGGCGCAATGACGCATAACACTCGTTCGGGCGTGGCACACTTCGCGGCAGAAGACGAGAAAGATTGCATTGAGCAAATCCGTTATCTGCTTAGTTTCCTGCCCAGCAACAATTTAGAGGACGCGCCCCTTGTCTACAACGACGACGACCCCGACCGTCAAGACGAGGAACTCAACACGATTATTCCCGACAATCCCAACGCGCCTTACGACATGAAAGACGTTATCCGCATGATTGTCGACAACGGCGAATTCTACGAAGTTCATCAGCACTTCGCAACGAATATTATCACATGCTTTGCGCGTTTCGGCGGGCGTAGTGTTGGCATTATCGCGAATCAGCCGGCGGTTATGGCGGGTTGCTTAGACGTTGACGCATCTGATAAATCTGCGCGGTTTATTCGTTTCTGCGACGCCTTTAATCTGCCGCTCGTGAATTTGGTTGACGTTCCCGGATTCTTGCCCGGCGTTGACCAAGAATATAACGGAATTATCCGTCACGGTGCGAAAATGCTTTACGCTTATTCTGAAGCTACAGTTCCGAAAGTCACCGTTATCACGCGCAAGGCTTATGGCGGTTCGTATATCGCAATGTGCTG
>CAMJKR010000191.1 GCA_946406415.1 uncultured Selenomonadales bacterium
AGTGCTTTCAGCGGTTGCCGTTCGTTGACAAATATAATAATTCCTGATTCCGTCACTGAGATTGGCAACAGTGCTTTCTATGGTTGCGAATTACTGACTAGCATTATCATTGCCAATTCCGTCACTTTTATTGGCGAACAGGCTTTCGAGGACTGCAGTTCACTTAGGAGTCTTATTATTCCTGATTCGGTCAAAGGCATTGGCAATAGAGCTTTCGGTATTTGCAGTTCGCTGGAAAGTGTTATTATTCCCGATTCTATCAAAGTTATTGGTAAAGAAGCCTTTATTAGTTGTAGTTCGTTGAAAAATATTAACATTCCCGATTCTGTCACGGATATTGGTGAAGGTAGTTTCTCAGGTTGCCATTCGCTGACAAATATAACAATCTCTGATTCCGTCACGTATATTGGCAAACAGGCTTTTAGTGATTGCAAATTGCTGAAGAGTATCGTCATTCCTGATTCTGTTACTTCTATTGGTGAAAAGATTTTCGAGAACTGCAGTTCGCTGAAGACGATTTATTTCCCAAAATCTTTAATGAATGTTTCAGGTGTGAATAATAGTATTAAAAAGTTTATTGAGGAGTATAGGGACAAAATTCACTATTATGATTTGCCGGTTCGTTTCTTCAAAAAAATCAGTTACTTGAAAAATGCTCCCAATGTTCACGAGGATATTCTTAAATTAGTCAGAAAAATAGAAACAACAAATTCATTTTATAAATTTACCGACGAGATGTTTACTAATGCCGATTCCATTCTTGATGATTTTATAGCTGTGCATAAACTTCAACGAAGAATTGCAACGAGTTACTCCATAAATTTGATTGCACTGATAAACAGTGTATCCCAGAAAAAAATTATCAATACGCTCAAATATGTTCAAAAGTTTAATGACGAAATCGCCGAAATTGAAACAGGTACGAAAGAAAAACTTCGGGCTTTATTTGCGACAAAACCTGCTGTCAAAAGACAATCTGCGTCAGTCGTTGGTAGACCGAGCAATAATCAATCAAAATCCATAATGAATCTGATTACTTCGCAAACACGCTCAATGAAAAAAGAAATGGCTTCTGAAGTAAATAGCAATTTCAAATATTCTCGTATAGAGTCTGCGATTCAGATAGACAACTACATCGGGCATGACGCTTCTGTTACTATTCCAGAGCATATAGAAGGACTGCCGGTGACGACCATCGGCTATAAGGCGTTCGACAATCCTGATTTGAGAAAGGTAGTTATTCCTGCGAGCGTCAATACGATTGTTTATGCGGCATTTAACTCAAATCAACATTTGCATGTTCTTTTCAAGGGAGACGCTATCCAAATGATAGTTCAAAGTTTTCTCGCGCCTAACGTTACGTTCTATTACACTCAAAATAGCATTGCCGGAATTTTATATAAGATTGCCGATGACAATCCTAAATACAACGTGAATTATAATGCCGCTGATTTTGATAAAGCTTGAGGAAGGAAAGTTAAAACATGGATAATTATATTCCGAAGTGGCACAAGGAGCTTGAACTTTTCACGAAGGTTAAGCCGCTGATTATTCTGGAAGGCAACGTGCTGGATTCTTATCAGTATCCGAAAGACGGCAGCATTGTTCGACTTTCTCAATACCTGAATTATTTTTTCAAGGACGCAGGTTATCAGAATGTAATTTTCTATGACAACTTGCGAGGGTTCTACAATACTTTTGAGGTAGAAGCCATAGAAAATTTTGGTAAACTCGTAAAAGCTGATATTGATTCGGGCTTTATAAAAAGCAAGTTCAGCGGAACTGGTAGAACTGCGCCGAACATTATCCGCGATGCTCTCACGCAGAATAAATCTTCGACAGCTATCGTCATGGATTTTGCGTCGCGTTACATAATCACGCCTGAGCACATGGAACAACCGGCAGTAGATAGTTTTACTGTTCTCCTGCAAGCTTCGCTTGAAACGCTGAAAAATCTCCTTGTCCTTGTCGTGAATAAAGTAAACGATTTGCCCGCGTGGTTTTATCTACAAAATCCTAATGTAAAAATTATCACGCTGGGATTTCCTTCAAAAGAAGAGCGCGAAAATTACGTTAAGGGCGAAAAAAATTTCCCTAGCTTTTTCAGCAGAGCAATTCGCGACAGTGAACTTGGATATTATCTCGAACATCCTGCGGAATTGGCGAAACTTCAAGACAGATTCGTTGCCTTGACGGACGGATTCAGTTTCAAAGAATTTAACAGCTTGCGTCAGCTCTGCAAAAATGAATGCCGCCATATTCGCGATATGTGCGACATCGTTGACCTCTACAAGTACGGCATAAAAGAAAATCCCTGGAGAAATCTTGACCGCGAGAAAATCAATAAAGCTTCTTTCGAGAAAAGAGTTAAGGGACAAGACGCCGCCATTTCTAAAACGCTCGATATAATCAAACGCGCAATTACAGGGCTGGCAGGTTTGCAAGGTTCGTCGCACTCCAGACCGAAGGGAGTTTTATTTTTCGCCGGTCCGACGGGTACAGGTAAGACAGAGACTGCGAAAACGTTGGCGGAAATTCTTTTCGGCGATGAAAATTGTTGCATACGTTTCGACATGAGCGAATATTCGCAAGGACACAGCGACCAAAAATTACTCGGTGCGCCGCCCGGATACATCGGTTATGAAGCCGGCGGGCAACTTACTAACGCTGTCAAGAAAAATCCTTTTTCCATTCTGCTCTTCGATGAGATTGAAAAAGCTCACCCGTCAATCTTCGATAAATTTTTGCAGATTCTCGAAGATGGGCGCATGACTGACGGGCAAGGCAATACGGTTTATTTCTCCGAGTCGATAATTATTTTTACGAGCAATCTTGGTATTTTTACTTCAAACGAATTCGGCGCACGTGAGGCAAATGTTACAATCGATATGCCTTACGAGGAGATGTCCGCCAAAATTCGTCAAGCAATAGAAAATTATTTCAAAATAAATCTGGGACGCCCCGAAATTTTGAACAGAATCGGAGAAAATATTGTCGTCTATGATTACATTCGTTCCGACGTTGCCAAAGATATTTTGTCAGCGCAAATAAATAAAATCCGTCAAAACTTGATGACGGATAAAAAAATTGATGTTCGTTTGTCGGACAAAGCATTCAACGTTTTGCAAGAAAGTGCCCTGAAAAATCTTCAAAATGGCGGACGCGGTATCGGCAATGTCGTCGAAAGCCTTTTCATCAATCCTTTGGCACGATATTTGTTTGACAACGCGATTGATGAGAACGCTCAAATTACTGTTGACGATATAACAGTTACTTTGCTCTATCCCGAATTGAGTTGTAGCGTTGAGTAAATTAAATCCGCATTTGCAAAGCGTTTATGGTCTGCATCCATTCTTCGTTAATCGAAGTCGCCTCTTGATATAAGTCGGCGGCTTTTTCTTTGTCTTCCGGTATACCCAAGCCCTTATCGTAGATTTCTGCAATCATACGCATGGCGGCAACTTTGTTAATAATGTCGAAAGGATTGGAGGCTCCGTCTTGAAGAATCTCCAAAGCCTTCGTAGCATTTTGACGTACACCGAACTTACCGTCACGGAAAACTTTAGCGAGAATCCATGTGGCGCGACGGCTACCGACTTCAGCGGCTTTTTTTAACCAGTGCAGAACCATGCCTATATTCGGAGTGAGTTCGTCGCTTTTAGAATAGATTTTCGCGAGATTATTATAAGCAACTCGTGCTGTAACCGTACCGGCTTTGGCAGATAGTTTGAAATATTTTACAGCTTCAGAATCACTGCGCGGAACGCCTTTGCCTTCGTGGAAAATTTTGGCAATCTCGAAAGCAGCAGAATATCGTTCGTGGTCGGGCAAAGTTTTATCTTTGAGAATTTTTGTAAACCAGTCAATCGCGTCGGCACCAGACGGCTCCATAAATCTGCCGTCGCGATAAATTTCAGCTATTGTGAACCGAGAGCTTTTGTCGCCAAGCAAAACGTTTTTTTTCAGCCATTTAACTGCCGCATGACCGTCGTTAAAAAAATTCTCGTAAGTGTACGCGATTTTTTTTGCGGCATGTTGACGGTCAATAATGTTAGCGCGACGGTCATTGGCAATTTTCTTGCATATTTCAATAGCTTTTTTGTAAAGCTCCGTTGCTCTCGATAAATCCGGTTCAGTACCAATACCGGAAGTACACATTTCGGCGGCTATGAAAATTGATTCAAGGTCATTGAAACTTGCCGCGACAAGATTCCACTTCAAAGCCTCGCGACAATCTTGCTTAACTTCTTTTCCATGTCTGAGAAAATAAGCTAACTCTTTTATAGCAAACAAATCGCCGTGAGCAGCGGCTCTTCGACGACCTTTCATTCGCTCATTATCGTCCGCAATGAAGGAATAAAAATTTCCGAGTTCCTTACTCGATGCCATAAGAATCACTCCCCTGATAATTTCTAGTTGTCAATCTTTGGGCAGATTAGCCAAAAACGCCGTTTGTATTTCTTCGCTTTTCTTTAACCAACGTTCGGCTTCAGCTAAATTTTTCTCAGCATCTTTTTCGGTCTTATAGTGTTTCCAAAGAATTCTCATTGAAATAAAATCTCCCAGTTGAGCCGCCTTTTTGTAAAACGATATGGAATCATCATTCGATTTAATAATGTCGGCAAGTTTTCTGTAAGCACGGATTTTAATTTTATCGTCGTCGGATTCCGCCGCTCTCTTCAAAAATCGAACACTTTCTGCATAGTTCTTGGTCACACCGGTGCCATAGTAAAACATTATTCCTAACTCAATCATAGCCTCAGCGTCGCCTTCATCAGCACGCCGTTTAAGGGTAGCGAAAGCAAACTTGCGCCATCTATCCGATAACGAATCTTTATTGGGCAATCCTCCGTAGCGGAGAGTCTTGTTGAAGTTATACCGTGAATAAACTTCAGCAATGGCGAGCATAGCAACTGGGTCTCCTTTTTCGGCGGCAGATTGATTCCAACTTATTGCCATCTTAAACCATTTGTTGGCGGCACGTTTATTGCACTCCAAATTATCTTCGTCAAGATAACGCAATGCGACCTCGATAAATGCCTTCTTGCAACCTTTATCGGCGGCGCATTTATACCACTTGAAAATTTGTTCATCATCGTTGCTTACAATTCGTTCATTTTCTTTGTGAAGGTCATAATCATAGTCACATTTCGCTTCGTCGTAAATATTGCCCAGCAAATACATTGCATCGGCATTGCCCAATTCTGCCGCTTTTGAAAGATATTATAGTGATAGGTAACTCTTTGAAATAATCTCCGAGTTTTCCCCCACTCCACAC
>CAMJKR010000192.1 GCA_946406415.1 uncultured Selenomonadales bacterium
AAACGATATTGACCTGTGCGCCCAAGTTCTCCGTCCAATTTTTTAGACATCTTGTCCCTCCTTCCTTATAAATTCCAATAACTGCTTTTAGTTTCCATATCAGGTGGTGCAGAATAAACGCTAATATTCGCAAGAGTAGCGAAGGCATCACTTGCAGCATCAACTTGATCGTCATGAACGGCGTCAGGAAAACCTTCTAGTTCTGTTAAAAAGCTATCATTCCACTTTCCTTTAAGTAATAAAATATTTCCTTTTTGCCATTGAGCGGCGAAAGGTTCTGCTCTTATAATTTTGTTTTTACTTACAGGTCGAATAATAACTTGATAACCTGCAAGCTCTTTAAGATAACTTTCTGCTTGCTCTTTGCCAGCTTGTCCGGGATCCTGTGGAATCGTAATTTTTCGGCATTTATAAACTACGTCGTCCGTGTGGGCTGTGTTTTTAATACGTTCCCTAACTTGCGAAGCATTTTCAGCAACACGAACAACATCGAGAATGATAAACATGCCACCGCGCATTTTAGCCATAAGTACTGACGCAGTTCTATCCGGATCCTTGTTATCGAAGGTAATAACAGTCGCGGCAAGATCGTAAGAACGAACCAATGAAACAATTTTATCTGGTACTGAGTCAACAATAGTAATTTGATCGCGTCTGAAGTATAAACCTGCCGCAGGACGTATTGCATTTAAATCAAAAAATTATAGACAAATATAGAAGTTTATAGTAATATCTTCATTAAAGAAGGTGTTACTATGAAATTATCTGAGTATGCCAAAAAGAATTCTATAAGCTATCGTACAGCATGGCGGCATTTTCAGCTTGGAATAATTCCTAATGCTAGACAGTTGCCGTCCGGTTCAATAATTATTGATGATAGCTCTTTGCAAGAATTAATTGAAGAATACACAGTGATTTATGCGAGAGTAAGTTCATCGGAAAACAAATCAAATTTAGAATCGCAAGCTGAACGCTTAAAACATTTTTGTACAGTTAAGGGTTGGAAAATTAATGAAGTTGTGAAAGAATGTGCATCCGGCTTAAACGACAATAGACCAAAGTTGATGAAAATTCTTGCCGAGAGAAAAGCAACAAGATTAGTCGTTGAACATAAGGACAGATTGACCAGATTCGGATTCAATTACATAAAGACCTTATTTTCTGAATGTGAAATTGTTGTCGTGAATGAAGTTGAAAGTAAAGAAGATTTGTTTGAAGACTTCGTTTCACTTGTGACAAGTTTTTGCGCAAGAATCTATGGAAGACGCCGCTCAAGAAGAAAAACGGAAGAATTGATAAAGAAATTGGGCGAAGGTGATAACGATGTCGACAATGAAATTAGTGGAAAAGCATGACTTCAAAAAAAGTTCAGCCCAATATAAGGAACTCGACCAACTCTGTTTTCTGTCAAAAAATCTTTACAACGCAGAGCTTTATACGGTTCGACAATATTTTTTCACTGAGAGGAAATTTTTAGGATACAATCAGTTGGCAAATCAATTTTCGGAAACGAATCAGCCGGATTTTAGGGCATTGCCTGCCAAAGTTGCCCAACATGTTTTGAAGTTGGTATGCCAGAATTTCAAAGCATTTTTTGCGTTGCTCAGAAAGAAGCGAGCGGGAGCTTATGACAAGCCTGTAAAAATCCCACGCTATCTGCCGAAAACAACAGGGCGACAGATTTTGCATTACACTTTGCAAGCCGTGTCGTTAAAGAAGAGACTAGGTTATGTAAATCTCTCCCAGACGAAGATTTTCATTAAATCCACAGTGGAAAAAGTCCAATTTATAAGAGTGGTGCCTAAGAAACATAAAATTACGGTCGAAATTGGCTATGAAAAAGAATTGCCCGAACGCAAAAGCGTTTCTCAGTCTCGAAGATTTTCCGCGATAGATATAGGCGTTGATAGTTCCAACGTGGCTTGAGTTTTGGATAGTACCTGTAGCTTCAGCAACTATACTTGACACGGTTGATTACGAGATATTGCAACTCAAAACGCCGCTATCAGTGATGTCAAGTCCTTGCCAACGATGACACCACCGATACTATTCCTTGTGGCGATTGGCAATTCAAATTCCGAATCAAAATCAGCATTAAGCGAATCGCCTGTCATGTAAAGTCCACTGCCAACTTTAATGCCACCTTTAACTGATTCAGAGGCAGTTTCTAGCGTCCAGTCTTCGAGTAAGTTTTCAATGTAAAGCGAAATGTTATCGCTAACTTCGATTGTGTTTATGCCGCCCTTGCCGTCGGGAAAATGCAGTTTCATATTATCACCCCTTAGTTAAGGCGTATTCCGCGCCGTCATGCCAAATGTGAACAGCTCCAGCGTGTTCGTATGAAAGCTCACGGAGCAAGTTGTACCAATTCTTCCCGTCGTAACGTACAGCAAACGCGGGTGTCTCTGGCGTCTCGGAATATCGTAGTGGTAAGAAAAGATTTTCGCCGTCGTGGCGGACGCAAAGATAAATGCGCGGGTCAAGACGAACATTTGAGAACGTTATATTGGAAAATACAGTGCCGCCCGTACCTTCACATTGTAAGAAAATGTCGCAGAAATCCTCGCCATAATTCACATCGCCGACGTATTGATAAACGTGTTTGCCATTAAGCCAAGCCTCGATAATGCCGTCGTCAATGCCCGAAATCATGTGTAAAAGCACAGTTTGAATCGTATTGACTTTGCACAGGTTCGGGAACGCTTTAACTTCCTCTCCGTTGCTCAAGTAATTTAAAATACTTGTGGTAGCGGAAGTAATGCCGCAAATGCCATAAGTAGGGCTTACATTGCCCGCCCGCCAAATATTTTCGCCGTCAAAGTAAACATCAAAATCAATCCAAATCTCGTAAGTGGGCGGCAAATCAAAGCAACGTATAATTTCGCCTTGAACAAGTGCAGGCGTAGCTTTATCCATAGTTTTCATTTCTCCTTGTGCGACCAGTTTCATTTCCGAGTTTTCGCTATCAGCTTTGTCGCTCCAAGCAGAAGTGGCATTTCTAATTTTGCGCTCCAAATTAAAATCAAGCATTAAATATCTGCTGTCTGAAAAGCCAACATTGGAAATTCTGAAATTATAAAAGCAAGTATCCATGCCGTCCGATTGCAGATATAAATCTTCGAACAGTTCGCCGTGATTAACATCGCCGATATATTTGTTGATAAATTGCCCGTCAACCCAAGCCTCAATCACGCCGTCAATCGCGCCAGTTTTCATGTGAAGTCGCATAGTTCGTAGTTGATTGGCAGGACAAACATTATCGAAATTACCTACGTTGTTGCCGTTGCTGAAAAAAGATAATTGCTTGCTGGTCTGCGCTGTGATACCGCATGTGCCGTTTGTCCCGCCGTTAAATGCCCGCCAGCGGTGGGTACCGTCAAAATAAACATCAAACTCAATCCAAATTTCGGGCAAGGGCGGCAAATTGAAACATCGTTCCAATGTCGTTTGATAAAAAGCGGTGCCAGTTTTGGACATTGCTAAATCAAGCGATTCAAGAAAAGTTAATCCTGTGCCAATCTCTTCAGAATATTTAAATTCATTGGCGGCGTTGAAAATAAGAAACTCAACGTCTGCCGCGTAGTCAAAATTTTGTTCATACTCAAAAGAAACAGCAGACGAACCGTAAAGTGTTACGTGGCGTTCATGCCCCGATAAATCTGGAATAATATTCGTGCGGTAGCTGGGAATATACCACGCCTCCAAACCCTTTTCGTTGCCTTGAATATCAGCAAAAATTTGTTCGGGCATTTTAACAACGCTCCAAAGCCGTGCCTCGTAAAAATTCATTTTCAAATAAGAGTAAGAATTAGAATTGCTAGCAAGCAGAATGGAATAAGCGTCAGAGATTTTTGCGTTAACGTTATCGGTATGGGCAATTTTTTCTCCGTCGCAATACAAATCAATCGCGCCGTCAAAAGCAACGACTGCAACTTTATGAATCGCGCCGTCATTAACAACCGTTTCAGTTATCGTGTCACTTTTTTCGGGCGAGCCGCCGAGTTTTGGCTCTGCCCAAAAAAACAACTTGCCACCGTTGATATAAAGTCCAAAATCGTCTTGCCAATAACCGCCAATTTCGCGCCCAAAGATTGTGCCACATTGCCAACTATTTGAACTGCTCGCCGTAGTTGTGGTAGAAAATTTTGCCTCGATAGTGAAAGTTGATTTTCCTGCAAGTGTTTCAAGTGGAACTTCACCATAACAACCATTCGCGCCCGAAAAGGCAATGTACGGATTAATTGGCTTGCGATTATTAGTCAAGACACGTTCAGTATTTAGGCTGTAACCAAAAGCGGCTTGTCCTTCTTGCTCCAACATTTGCTGAATATAATTTTCGGCGGTTGGCGGTATAAAGTTTTCGGTATGAAGTGCCGCGCCGTCGTAAATTTTGAATTCATCTATCGCGGCGGTTGGGTGATTTGCGCTCCAGTGCGAGTAATCAATATAAACATATGGGAAAACAGTTTCGGGAATATTTACATCAACCGTGTTAACTTTTTGCCCGTCAAGGAAGATAAAAACTTTGCCGTCCGAGTGACTATACACATACTCAAAAGCATAAGTTTGATTTAACTCCAGTTTGGTAATTGAATCCACAATTCCGAGACAATCTGAAGATAAATATCCATTGCTCGATACACTAAGAAAAACGGTGCTAGGATTGGAATGTAAATCATTGAATGTGCCGCCAGCTGTGGGAGACAAGACGAAAATTTCACCATAACCACCATTCCAACGATTTGGGAACAGCGCGAAATTGACGCAACCTTTAATTGTAAAACTTTGCCCGCCGAGAATAATGCCGTCATTCATGTAAAGGCGCGGCGTACTCAAACCTAGCCAGCCATATTGAGTGTCGATGTAGGCGTGAGTAACTTGCAAAGCGTTGCCGTTGATTGCGCCAGTCTCTTCGATTGTGGCGTCACCGTTTAAAGTCCATTCGTTGCCGCATAAATCTTCCGTCGGCGTTCGATTGAAAGGCAACCACGCTTTTAAATTCATCGAAGGTTTCCACGCGGCATTAGTAATTATGCGCTCAACGTCGCAATTTAACGTTATAGGTATGCCTAAAGTCCACTTGAGCAAAGCATAATCAGCGTCAGTTGGCGGGGTGAAATTATCGGAATGGAGAGCAACGCCGTCAAAAACTTGGAACTCGTCAATTGAACCGACCATGCGTTGTCTGTTCGGGTCGTAACCGGTGCAACCCAGATAAAAGTAACGAGCTAATCTTTCAA
>CAMJKR010000193.1 GCA_946406415.1 uncultured Selenomonadales bacterium
GTTTCTTGTTGACGTTGTTTGTAAATGCAATCGGATTCCCGCCCGCAATAATTTTTTCCACAGCGAATACATTAATCTTTGGAATTGTGCCTGGAATAATTTTATCGGTAATAGCTGAAACTGTCGGTGTAACGATAAGTTTTCAGTTGCTGAGATTTTTTTTCCGCGACTCTGCAAAGAAAATTATCAAGAAGAGTAAACGCCTAAGTTCAGTCGACAAGTACAGCTCCAAAAACGGCTTTACAGTAATGTTGATAGCGCGAATGGTGCCGTATGTGCCGAGCGGAATTTTAAATGCGGCGGGCGCGTTGAGTTCGATGAGCTTGCGAGATTATTTTTTGGCGTCGCTGGTCGGCAAATTCCCTTCAACGGGCATTGAAGCTATAATCGGTCATGATGCCATCTTGCAAGAAGAGGATTTTACGCGTATAATTATTGTCGTGATTTTTGCCATAGTCTTAATCGCGTGGGCATGGCATTATCAGAAAAAACATCAACACTGAAGTTTTGGAGGTTGATAACATGAAAAAATTTTTAATCGGCGCGTTGACGGCTTTAATGCTTATGAGTTTTGGCGCGTTCACAGAGGCAAGCCAAGTTGAACAGGAAAATATTTGTTGCAGAGGCTATTGCTATCAAGATTGCGACGATAACAACGGCGAATATTGCGGACGCTACGGTTGCGGGCAAGGTAACGGCTATCGCAACGACAGATAATATTTATTCCGAAACAAAAAACCCCTTCCGCTTTGGAGGGGGTTAATTTTTTTGCGTAAAATATTTAATCGAGTTCGTTAGCATCTTTAGGCGTGTGAGCCAAAACTTTTTTGCCGGAGAACATGCTGGAAACTTCGCTTTCGCCTTCCATAAATTCTGCGCGGACAACCATGTAGAAATGTCCGATTGCAAAGAGAATTATAAACCAGGCAACGTAGTGATGAATGTAATGGCTCATCATTTCACTGCCGACGAGCACATTGACCCAGCCGAAAAGCGAACCGAATACCGACGAGGGATTAGCCATTAAATACATTGCAAAGCCTGTAAGAATTTCAATCGCGAGCAAAACATAAAGCATAGCATACGAGCCGCGAGCCAGAGGATTTCTCAAAAACGGCGCGTGATGAGATTTAACAAGCATGTAGTGGAGCGCAACCTCAACCGTTTCGCTGTAAAAATGTCCTTCCCAAAAACGCGGGAAAAGTCTATCGCCCTTGTTGATGATAAAGCCGTAGACGCGCATAATCAAACCCGCGCAGAGAATAAACGCCGCCAGAAAATGAATGTCGCGAATAATATCAACCGACATGCCAGCAAAAACAGGTTCAGTGCCGCCGACGTTCATTGGTTTAGTAATCAAAAGCCCCGTACCAAACAGGACAAGAATCATTACGACCATAACCCAATGGAAAATTCTAAGGAACGGGCTAAAGATATAATATTCTTTGCGCTTGACGTCTTTGACAGATTTAATCGCCATCGCAAATCACCTCCCGAAATGGTCGGTAGAAAAGATGTTAATCTCCTCCCCTTTGGCGTTGTACATATGAGTTGCGCAAGCCATGCACGGGTCGAACGAACGAATAACTTTAGCAATTTCAAGCGGCTTGTCGGGAATGGCAACATGCGTCGTCATCATAGCCTGTTCGTAGGCACCATGACCGGCTTGGTCGTCGCGCGGGCAAGCGTTCCACGTCGTCGGAACAATGCATTGATAGTTGCTAATTTTGCCGTCCTTAATGCAAACCCAGTGACTTAAGCCGCCGCGAGGAGCCTCGTAAAGTCCAACGCCCATGCATTCAGTTGCCCACGTGTCAGGCGTCCATTTCTCGTTATTCATAACGGTTGTATCACCGGTTTTAATGTTGGCAATCAACTTGTCAAAGAAGAACTTATTAATCTCGGCGGCAAGTTGAGCGTCTAAGCAACGACAAGCCGTGCGTCCGAGCATCGTCGGCATCCAAACTTCCGCGGAGACGCCGAGCACCTTAGAAACGACTTCGATTTGCTTAAGCATCATTTGTTCAGCCCAAGTCGGGTCGGGGAGCAAACCTTTAGCGGCTTTGGTGTAGATAACAATGTAATGCGCCAGCGGTCCCACTTCGCAGAGCTTACCTTTCCATTTGGGCGTTTTGAGCCAGGAATATTTGCCAGCTTCGTTGAGCGTTTCCCACATAGTCGGCGTTCCGGTTTTCGGTCCGGTGTATTTATCTTTTGTAACGCCTTTCCACGGGTGCAAATCTTTTGGCGCGTTGTCGGGGTATTCGTACCAGGCATGTTGAACGCCCTCAGAGATAATGTCGGGGGCTTTCAAGTCATCGGCAGTAACAGGCGTAAATACAGCCTTATCGACGCCCATAGCAAAGTTTTCGACAACGCCATTGGAGCGGACAAGCAGATTGTCAAAGTAGCCGCCGCTTGACGTGCCCTTATAACCTGTCAGCGGATAATCGCCGAAGGCAAGCACGCGAGTTCTAGCTAAGCCGCCGCCGTCAACGCGTCCAGCCTTAGCGTAAATCGCGCCGATTGCCACGAGGTCAGGCAGATAATAATTGTTAACGAGGTCGCGAGCCATATTAATAGCGCGGTCGACAATGGCAAGGCGAGCCGTGTTAATCGGGGCGTTGCCGTCCGTCAAACTGATTGAACAGGGCATACCGCCAACGACGTAATGCGGGTGCGGATTTTTGCCGCCAAAAACAACATGCGGCGTAATAATTTCGCGTTGCTTGTCGAGCATTTCAAGATAGTGCGCAACCGCCATTAAATGGACTTCAGGCGGCAAAAGTTTATAATCGGGGTGATCCCACCAATGCGCAGAGAAAATTCCAAGCTGTCCGCTTGCCACGATTGCTTGAACTCTAGCTTTAATGCCCGCGAAATATTGCGGCGTGGCGGCGGGGAAGTCGTGCGGATAAGCTTCGGTGTTGACTTCCTCTGGAACTTTTAAATCAACGCGATAAGCATTAAGCACTGCAACTTGAAGTTCAGCAGTTTTAGCGGGGTCAGCACTTAAAGCCTCGACGGGACTAACCCAATCAAGCGCGTGCAGATGATAAAAATGGATTAAATGATCTTGTACAGTTAAAGTTGCCGCCATGATATTGCGGATATAATTTGCGTTGAGCGGTATAGCAATTCCGAGCGCGTCTTCAATCGAACGAACAGAGGCGAGCGCGTGAGCTGTGGTGCAGACGCCGCAAATGCGCTGAATGTAAGCCCAAGCGTCGCGCGGGTCGCGGTCTCTTAAAACCAATTCCAAGCCGCGCCAAGCCGTGCCACTGCTAATCGCGTCGGTAACTGTGCCGTTCGTTTCGTCTACTGTAACTTCAACGCGCAAGTGCCCCTCAATTCTCGTAATGGGGTCTACTACAACGTGTTGCATAAAAAAATCTCCCTTCGGTCGATTTTAGTGGTTAGTGTTTAGTGGTTGGTGATTAGTGATTCTAACAGCTAACTACTCGTGATGATCTTCGTCGATAAGATTTTCGCGTTGGTTGCGCTGAACGATACTAGCAACCGCATGACCGGCGACGCCAGCCGCAGTCAATACGCCCAGAGCCGCGCCGATTTTGTCGACATCGCCGAGCTTGCCATATTGCGGCAGTCGAGTTGTAAAAGGATCCTCGTCCCAGAAATTTGAATTGGAGCAACCAATACACGGTGCACCCGATTGAATCGGATAGCTCATGCCCTGCCACCAACGCAGATTGCCGCAAGAGTTATAAGTTTCCGGACCGCGACAACCGAGCTTGTAAAGACACCAGCCCGCCTTCGCGCCGGCGTCATCGAAAGTTTCAGCGAACATGCCCGCATCAAAGAACGGTCGACGATAACAAGTGTCATGAATTCTGTTGCCGAAAAATTGCTTAGGACGCCCGTCACTGTCACACGGCGGCAGACTTCCAAATAAAGCGACGTGCATAACAACGCCCGTCATGACTTCGGGAATTGGCGGACAGCCAGGAACTTTGACGACGGGTTTGCCGCCCACGAAACGTTCAATGCCTGCCGAGCCTGTCGGATTAGGCTTAGCCGCTTGAATGCCGCCGTAAGCCGCGCAAGAGCCGTAAGCGATAATCGCCGCCGCGCCCTTAGCAGCCTTTTCAAGCAAATGCGTAAACGTGTGCCCGCCCGACATGCAATAAACGCCGCTGTCCTTTGTGGCAACTGCGCCCTCAACTGCCAAAATGTATTGTCCGTTGTATTTGGCAATGGTTTCGTCAAGGTGCGCCTCAAACGGTGCTCCGCAAGCCGCGCTCAATAAGTGGTCATATTCCAGCGCGATTGAAGAAAGTACCACGTCCGAAGCCAACGGTGCGCCCGAACGGATAAAGGATTCGTCGCAACCCGTGCACTCGTGTCCGTGAATCCAAATGACTACCGGCAACGGCTTAGTTTCCGCCGCCTCAACGACTTTCGAGAACATATCCGTGCTAAAGCCCATAAGCGAGGTCAAAGCGACGCAACCTTTTAAAAAGCTCCGACGACTAAAGCCGCGTCTTAGATATGCTTCCCATAAACTCTCCCTTTTTTCCAATTTCCGCCCCTCCTCTTTGGTGGATGATACGCAAAATAAATTCTTAAAAAGTTTAACATAACTTGCGCAATATCAATGCGGTATTTGCAACCATTTTCGCCAAACTTTTTGTAAATCCTGCCGCTAAATATTGTTTATAAAAAATAGCCCGCCGATAATCGACGAGCTGAATTTTCCCCCGCGCAGATTTTATTTCTTAACGAATTTGTTCTTGCTGTTGATTTGATAAATATCGTCATTAATATGAAAAGTTGTCGCGCTGAAGTTTTTCAAAGTTATAGAGCCGCCGCTTACTTTGAACGTTACGGCGTTATTTTTATAGGAAGGCGTAAAGTCGAGATTGTCAAGCGTGAGAGTGTCGTTGTTGTCGAAACCGTAGATTATATCTTTGCCATCGCCTTTTTGATAAATAAAAGTATCTGCGCCCGCGTCGCCGTAAAGTTTATCGTTACCAGTGCCGCCACAAAGTAAATCGTTGCCCTCATCACCGTAGAGCACATCATTTTCTGAACCGCCGTAAAGCTTATCATTATCGATACCGCCGCTTAAGGTGTCTTTGCCTTTGCCACCGGAGAGCGAATCATTGCCTGAACCGCCAACGAGTATATCCTTGCCCGCGCCGCCCGATAATGTAT